>JAYUSV010000450.1:0-11604 GCA_043755495.1 Synechococcales cyanobacterium | reverse complement strand
TCGAGGAGTTATTAGTCCGTTAGATTAGGTCTTATCCCAGCACCGGTATCACTGGATGGAAATAGAACGCAAAGCCCAGTACTAAGTAAGCCGCCAACAGCAAAGTACCTTCTAGCCAGTTCGATCGACCACCAGTTAACATTTGTTAAGATGGTCAAATTAGTCTGAGGAGTCCTTGCGAAGGTGTCAATCACAAAGGCTTAATATATGCAACAGCAGTCTTGCCCACAATAATTTTGCTGCCATCAGCTTGAGTTAAGCAAAAATAATCGGTATCTTGCCAAAAAAGCTCACCGCTCAGCACATCAGAAGTAACCAACTTGATTTCCAAGCGGCTCTTATCTTTAATGAGCTGTTGAATTTGACGAGTGCTGGGCTGGTTAATATCTAGTTCTGGCATGGTTCAAAGTAGAATTGAGTAAGGTTATTAATCAAAGAGTAGTGCGCTATGGCGATCGAAAAAGATCTTACGAACAGAATTGAGTTTACTAAATATCAAGGCTTAGGCAACGACTTCATTCTAGTGGACAATCGCCACCAGACCGAACCTTGTCTGACTCCTGAGCAAGCAATTCAGCTCTGCGATCGACATTTTGGCATTGGGGGAGACGGGGTTATCTTTACTTTACCCGGTATAGATGGTGCAGACTACACCATGCGGATTTTTAACTCCGATGGATCGGAGCCAGAGATGTGTGGAAACGGCATCCGCTGTATGGCAGGCTTTATTACCAAGCTCGAAAATAAGCTGGGCCAGCAAGTTACTTACCAAATCCACACTGGGGCGGGGTTAATCGTGCCAGAGATTTTGGCCAATGGCCAGATTCGGGTGGATATGGGTGAGCCGCGTTTATTGGCAGCCGAGATTCCCACGAGTTTGGCAGCGGCGGATGAAAAAGTGATCGATCGACCCATCCAAGTCGCCGGTACAGAATATTTGGCCACCTGCGTCAGCATGGGCAACCCTCACTGCATGGTTTATGTAGATGATGTGGCGGCGGTAGATTTGCACGATATTGGGGCGAAGTTTGAGCATCACGCGGTTTTCCCCCAGCGCACCAACACCGAATTTGTCCAGGTCGTTCACCCTAACTATGTGAAGATGCGAGTCTGGGAAAGAGGCGCGGGAATTACCTTGGCCTGCGGCACCGGAGCCTGCGCCACTGTCGTCGCTGGGGTGTTAACTGGTCGGAACGAGCGAGTCTGTACAGTAGAGATACCGGGAGGCTGTCTAGAAATTGACTGGTCGGCAGCAGATAACCATGTGTATATGACTGGACCAGCGCAAGCAGTGTTTACGGGTGAGGCAAATCTTGGCTGACCTAAAAGTTGAGCGCCTGACTTTTGTTTTGCCTTATAAACCTTTGCTTCGGCCGGTATCGTTTACGGTGACGGCTGGTGAGGTGGTGGTGGTGGCTGGGGCAAAGGGGGCGGGGAAGACTTTGCTGCTGAAGTTGTTGAATCGTTTGGTGGAGCCGACGGGTGGCCAGGTGTTTTGGGCTGGGCAAGAGTATCGATCGATTTCGCCGGCTAATCTGCGTCGCCAAGTGGCCTTTGTGGCAACGGAGCCAGATTTATTAGGGATGACGGTGCAGGAGGCTTTGATGTATCCATTGTTGGTGCAGAAGTTGTCACCAGCAGTGATGGAACAACGATTAATTATGGTGCTGGGTAATTTTGTAATCCCAGAGGATTGGTTAGGTAAGCGAGCAAATGAGCTGACGATAGCCGATTGTCAGCGGGTAGCAGTGGCGCGCTGTTTGATGATGGAGCCGCAGGTGTTGCTGTTGGATGATCCTTTTAAGTATCTGGATTTGGCGGTATGGGCAGAGTTGCGATCGATGGCACGGAAACTGTGCTTGAGCTTGGTGGTGGCGGGGCGAAATCTAGCATCTGACAGAGTTTTGTATTTACGGAATGGTCACTTATTGTGGGATCGAACAGACGTGGATTGGGTGGCGCTGGGCGAGGAGATCGATCGGGCGGAGGTGATCGAAGATTGGGAATAGTCGATCAACAGATAATACTAGCAAAGCCGCCGAAACCGCTTCTTGCCGACCTGCAACACTTTCCCCTGCAACTCAGCAGCAGCATCAAACACCAAATCCACATCGGAGAGAGACAGACCATCGAGTTTTACCGCCCCACCCTGAATCTGCCGCTTCGCATCATTGCTACCACTACATAAACCACTGGCGGCTAAAAGCTGGAACACCCGTAGCGGGAAAACAGCCTCAGTCAAATTGAATTCTGCAATACTGTCACCAGCCACAGCACCACCACCTACCAGGGCGATCGAATCTTGCTGAGCACTAGCCGCTGCTGCTGCACCATGATACTGACTCACGATTGTCGTCGCCAACAACTTCTGAGCATCCCGAGGATTTGGCGGAACTTGGTCTAAAGGCAAGTCAGTCAGCAGCGTAAAATAGTCTTGAATAATGCTGTCTGGAGTTTTCTCCAACTTGGCATACATACTCAAAGCATCTTCATTCATCCCCACATAATTGTGGAGCGACTTAGACATTTTCTGTACCCCATCTGTCCCCAACAAAATTGGCATCAACAAACCAAACTGCGGCTGCTGGCCAAAATGCTTTTGTAAATCTCGCCCTACCGCCAAGTTAAACTTTTGGTCAGTCCCGCCAATTTCTACGTCAGCTTGCACCGCCACCGAATCGTAACCCTGCATGAGCGGGTACAAAAACTCATGGAGAAAAATTGGGGTTTCTTGAGCGTAACGGTTTGCAAAACCCTCCTTCGCCAACATCTGCCCTACGGTCATGGTGGAGAGCAATTCTAAAATTTTGCCCAGATCCAAACCAGATAGCCATTCTGAGTTGTAACGAACTTCTAGTCGATCGGGCGCAAAATCTAGCACTGGCTTAAGCTGTGCCAAATAAGTCTGGGCATTGGCCTTCACCTGCTTATCGGTCAACTGTTTACGCACCTCCGACTTACCAGTCGGATCACCAATTCGCGCCGTAAAGTCACCAATAATTAACACCGCCGTATGTCCGGCATCCTGAAAAGCCCGCAGCTTACGAAAAGGAATACTATGACCCAAATGAATATCAGTACCAGTAGGATCAATGCCCAGCTTGACCCGCAATGGTCGTCGCACCTGCTGTAACAAAGTGCCCAAGTTTTCCCGCTGCTGCACTGACTCGGTATTCGATAAATCGGGAGTGCGGTCTGGAAATATTTCTACCGTGCCGCGCAGTAGCCAATCTAAATTAGGAGAATTATTGTTCATTATTGTCGGTGAAATTTTGATCGATTCATCAGGAAGGCTAAACTCCGCAGAACACAAGTATAATGGAAGCCGATCATCTGTGGCTGATGGCTCTGCTATCACCTGCCATACAAACAGAATGCTCTGGCCGCCGTGCAAGAGAACATGTTTGCTGCTTACACCCCCATCCACCATTGAATTTCTGAGAGCAACCTAGCGTGTCTTCTACAGCCTCGAAGGACAAAAAAATCCCTCAACAGAAAGAGCAGCATACCATTGGCAACTTTGTAGGCGGCACACTCAAAACTGCTGGGGGCACTGTGTTAGGTGCTACCATGCTCACCAGCGCCCTGATAGCTGGGGGACTAGTGGGTTTAGCGATGAGTTTCCGCAACCTGCCCGATGTACGGGTGCTCAAAGACTATGTCCCTACCGAAACCACCTACATCTATGATGTAAAAGGAACTCAGCTTGCCAGCTTGCACGATGAAGCCAACCGGGAAGTAGTGCCGTTGGAAAGTATTTCGCCTAATCTTAAAATGTCTTTGCTGGCGATCGAAGACAGTCACTTTTTTACTCACCAAGGGATCAACGCCACGGGCATTGGTCGAGCATTAGTTGCCAACGTCAATAAAGGCGGAGTTAGTGAAGGTGGTTCGACGATCACCATGCAGTTGATCAAGAACTTGTTTTTGTCACAAAAGCGAGAATTCACCCGTAAGCTAGCTGAATCGGTTTTATCTATTAGACTAGAACAGGTTTTCCGCAAAGAAAAAATCTTAGAAATGTATCTCAACCAGGTGTACTGGGGCCATAACAACTATGGAGCTGAAACTGCTGCCCAGACTTATTTTGGCAAACATGCCTCAGAATTGAATCTAGCCGAAGGCGCATTAATGGCTGGTTTGATTCAGTCGCCCGAGCGCTGGAGTCCGTTTGTGAACCTGAAAAAATCTCAGATTCGGCAGCGAGAGGTGCTTACTAGATTGCGCTCGTTGGGCTGGATCACCGATGCTCAAGATAAAGAAGCCAGAGCCTACAAAATCAAAATTGGCAAAATCAAAACTTGGCAGCGCAGTAAATTGCCATTTGTGACCGAAGCCGTGATTGATGAACTAAATCAAAAATTTGGTCGGGAAACTGTGCGTAAAGGCGGCATGCGGATTCAAACCACCGTCGATTATAAGTTTCAACGAGATGCCGAAGAACTGATCGCCGGAATTGGCAAATCCTACGGGCGCGATTTTCAGATCGCCTTAGCCGCAGTAGATCCCCGTACCCACTTCGTCAAAGCGATGGTGGGCGGCATCGATTACAGCAAGAGCAGCTTCAATCGTGCTACTGATGCCCGCCGCCAGCCCGGATCTTCTTTTAAACCGTTTGTTTATTACACGGCTTTTGCCACTGGTAAATACTCCCCAGAGTCGATCGTCTATGACACCCCGGTCAGATATCGAGATGGGGATGGCTACTATGCACCTAAAAACTATGCAGGTGGCTACTCGGGAGCGATCACCATCCGCCAAGCCCTAAAGATGTCGGCCAACATCCCCGCCGTTAAAATGGGCAAAGCAGTGGGGCTGGATAAAGTAATTCAAACCTGTCGCACCCTGGGCATTCGCAGCCCATTAGAGCCAGTAGTCTCGTTACCACTGGGAGCCACAGATCTATCACCAATGGAAATGGCCGGAGGATTTGCCACCTTTGGAGCAGCAGGCTGGCAATCAGAATTCCCTGCCGTAGGTAATGCCTCCCAGTCTTCCACTACCAGCATTGTGCGGGTTAGTGATAGTGAAGGAAATATCTTGCTCGACCATTCTCCCGAAAAAGGCAATCGCAAACTGGTGCTAGATTCTTGGGCTTCAGCCCAAATCACCAGCGCTATGGAATCGGTAATTTATGGCGGCGGTGGTACCGGTAAAGAAGCGGCGATCGGGCGACCAGCAGCAGGCAAAACCGGAACAACTTCCTCAGAGCGCGACGTATGGTTTGTGGGCTTTGTCCCCCAACTCTCTGCTGCGATTTGGATCGGCAAAGATAATTACAAGCCTTTGGGTAAAGGGGTGAGTGGTGGTACTTATGCCGCACCTATCTGGCGCAGGTTTATGAACCAAGCTTTAGTTGGAGTGCCTGAAGAAAACTTCCAGCCTGCTAGCAAGTTCAAACGTCCTGGCACCAATACTAGTAAAACTCAAAAAGATGAGGCAGTCGAGTAACCTGAGATCAATTTGGGTTAAGCAGAAAAGCTTTGTTAAACAATTAATCTGAGTTTTCCTAAGAAAATGACAAACTCTTTTAATGCTATGGCAGCACCCAAAAAAGCACCGCCTATTCCCCACCAACAGCTATGTGTAATGGCGGTGTGCGCCTGCAATTGCCCTAGCATACCCCCTGATTCAAGTTAACTTAGTTGGCTTTGCAGCCACTTAATTGCCTGATCCACAGTATGTGCGCGTTCTCCAGTAGGTATAGCAGGTCGTTGGACCATCACCACCGGTAAGCCCAATTCTTTAGCAGCCAAAATTTTGGCGTAGGTGGCCTCACCGCCACTATTTTTGCTGACGATCGCCTGAATTTGGTATTTCAGTAAAAGTTCTCTTTCCGCAGCTAAATCAAAAGGTCCTTTGGCCAACAGCAATTCACCAGGCGGAATCAGAGGAAGATCGGGAGGATCGATCGATCTCATTAAAAACCACAGGTTTTGCAGATGAACATAAAAACCCAATTCTTGCCGCCCAATAGTCAAAAAGATCCGTTGACCCAACTGGGGCAATAGATCAGCAGCAGCCTGATGATCAGCCACTTCTAGCCAATGATCATCAGCAGTCGCAGACCAAGCCGATCGCTCTAAAACCAAAAATTTCAACCCCAAAACTGCAACAGCCCTTGTCGCATTCTCGGAAATCTGTCGGGCAAAAGGATGGGTGGCATCAATAACCAAATCAATCTTGTGATCTCGTAAATAATCAATTAATCCTTGCTCACCACCAAAGCCACCGATGCGCACTTGACCAGGGGGCAAGACAGGCTGCTGAGTGCGCCCTGCCAAAGAAGAAATTACTGTCAACCCAGAAATCTGCTGAGTCACAGCAGCTAATCGCTGAGCATCGCCAGTTCCCCCCAAAATCAACAAATTTTTCAATGACATACAAATAATCTTTATGACTATACCAAAATTCTTATGAATAAGATAACTAGCTTAGAAACCGATCGACTCCTTCTTCGCCAATGGTGCGCAACCGATCAAGAGCCATTTGCTAAACTTAACGCTGATCATAAGGTAATGGAATTCTTTCCGAGTACTCTATCTCAGGCCGAAAGTGATGCTTTCGCCGATCGACTACAAACTCTGATCGAAAAACAGGGCTGGGACTTGTGGGCAGTAGAAGTCAAAAATACTCAACAGTTCATTGGCTATGTGGGCCTGCATGTTCCTACCGTCGATTTACCGTTTAATCCCTGTGTGGAAATTGGTTGGCGGTTGGCTTATGAGCATTGGGGTAAAGGCTATGCTCCAGAAGCCGCTCAGGTAGTACTGCAATTTGGCTTTGAATCTTTGAACTTAGCCGAAATAGTATCTTTCACAGCACTAAATAATTTTCGATCGCAAAGAGTTATGGAAAAAATCGGGATGCAGCAAGATCTTGAAACTTTTCAGAACCCTGGTGTTTCGGTCGACAGTCCATTACGCGAACATTGCTTATATCGGCTATCACAAAGCAATTGGCTGCAAAAGATTGCGAACAAAAGCCTGTAGCGCTTGCCGCCCCAAGACCTCAGTGTTTGGCTCTGGTTTGGCTAACGCTTCCCACTGAAACAGCTCAGTCATCAACGGCATCACTTCGGTATCTAAAGCCTCGCGGAATAGCACTGGAGGCAAAATTAGCTGGGGTGCTTCCCGCAGATCATGCAGCAAATGCAGATCGAAGTTCTCTTGCTTTGCCAACGCCAAAGGTCTAGCCCATAGTCGATCTCGATCAGGGATCATCTGGATGACTTCGGCAAACAGCCGTAGATCATCTAAATTGATACAGATAATTTGGTTAGGGCAAAACAAGAGCAACACCTTCTTTTATTTCTAAGGTTTACCTAAAAAATCTGCTTTGCCTAGCTCTACGCCAGAATGCCGCAAAATGCCGTAGGCAGTAGTCACATGGAAATGGACGTTAGGCAAAATAAAGTAGAGCAAATAGGGCATTCCGGCGAACTTCATAGTTTCTTTACCCACTGGTAGCGTGATTTCCTTTTCTTCAGAACCATCGATCTGTTCTGGAGTGAACTGCTTAAGGTAATCGATCGTTTTTTGTAATCTTGCGATCAGCTCTGGGAAAGTAGTCTCATTATCTTCTATTGCTGGAGCCTCTAAGCCAGCCAGTCTGGCCACACCTCGGCGGGCAACATCTGAAGAAATTTGGACTTGTTTGCTGAGGGGCAACATATCAGGTGATAAACGACTATTAATCAACACGCTGGGATCAATCTTTTTAGTGGTGGCATGAGCATCAGCCTTTGCTAAAATGGCTGCAAGGTTGCCCAAGGAGCGAATTAATCCTGGCAGTGAGGCTTGGTACATCGAAATTGTCATAGGTAGATCCAAAATCTTTTGATAGTAATATTGTAGTTGCCCAGGCTACCAAATCAGAACAAGTTTTATAGAGATCTCCAGGTTGCAAAAAATCGCCCTGGTAAATTGCCAGGGCGATCGAACAGTATGTTCCTTAGATTAATTCGCTAATCTAAACCGAAGACATTGATAGCATCACAATGCGATCCATCAGCCAAGGAGCGATGTTTTGGCAGAAAACTGCCAAATAGCTCTGCCAGCCCACCAAAATTTCTGTTTTGTCTTTGCGTAAACCACTGATCAAGGTTTTAGCGACTCTTTGGGGAGTCATCGCCATTACCCAACGGAATTGTTTCAGATTCCGTACCATATCGGTGTCAGTTAGGGTGGGCAAGAAGGTTACGACCTGAATGTTATCGGCGGCTAACTCGTTGCGTAGGGCATGACTAAAGCCTAAAATAGCGAACTTGGTCGCCGAGTAAGTGGCCATAGTAGGTGCAGCTACCTTGCCCATCAGGCTAGAAACATTGACAATAGTGCCTTCTCTTTGAGAAACCATCCGTCTTGCCACACAGCGGGTCATGGCGTAGAGTCCCAACAGGTTGAGAGAAATCTCTTCCTGCACTTCCGGGAAGCGAGTTTGCAAGAATGGTTTTTGGTTGGCTACCCCGGCACAGTTCACCAAGATGTGTATGGGGCCATGATCCCGCCAGGTCTTGGCAATTGCGGTATTGACTTCGATCGGCAGTGTTAAATCTAAGGGCACAACAATTACTTCGACCCGAGGATTAATGTGCCAAATTTCTCTGGAAAGATCGACAAGGTTGTCCCGATTACGGGCGACGGCAATCAGTCTCCGAATGCCGCTTTGAGCAAGTTCAATGGCGATCGCCCGGCCAATGCCCCGCGAAGCCCCGGTAACTAGCACCGTTTTATTTTTAAGATCCACGATTCGACTCCCTATTATTCAAGTGAGATTATCTGGTTATCTGTTTCTGTCACTAAAACTCAGCCCTATGGGTTGAACTAGGACTACAAAAAGCACTAGTAGCCGTTCAGGAATACAGAACAATTTGCTGCTGTGTGTTCCAAAACCAATCTGAGTAAAACGCAGCCTCAGATCCAAGTTGGCTATGTAGTTATGAAGAATTAGATGCAAGAATTCAATCAGTAATTGAAACAACGAAGTGGCTGGGATGAGCAATGCAGCATGTTTTATGCCTCCTTGTATAGATTCAGCATGTATGGAAGAATCACTTGTAAAGACATGTTAACAAAGAAAATAGACTTTGACAATTTTTCTTTGCGATCCCCGCTTAAAACCTTGCTCTATATAGATAAAAAACTTTTTTGCTAATCTCAAAAATGCTGGATTGCCACAGTAAAAATAGTAAAATCTAGCACAATTGCTGTAACCAGCATTAATCTATAGAACGTATTCTAGAGTACAAAAAGATATTGGCGAACGATGGTTCATTGTAAATCAATAATAGGCAAAGGGCAAAGATCTATTTGACCGGCGGAATTTGTAGTTCTTGGCGCACTTCCAGGAGTGATTTATGCCAATTATCTTCAAAGGGATAGGCTGCCAGGGGTTGACTCTGGCAGCCTCCCATGAATCCACGCCACAGAGCCGCTGTGAGTTTGGGGATCCAACGAACATTGCCAATCATCGACCAAGGCACCCAAGAAAGCACAAACACATTCAATAAATCTCGATACTGCACCAACATAAAGGCAGCCAGACCAAATTCCCCGATCGGCGAACTATCAAAGCCAGTCATAATATGTTGCACATCGTGGGCGATCCCCAGCCTTTTATCAAACACCGTGTCTTGGTCGTTATCGATAAAAGAATCGGCAGTAAAACCCTGGGCAAACATGTGCCGAGCATAGGCTCCACCCAAGGTATTGGCAGGAAGTTGAATGAGGCTGTTTAGGTCGATAGAGACTTCTTTATCGGCAATGAGTTTGGCTTGGCAGCGCAGTCTGGCAATTACTAGTTTCTGCCAATAGCTGTGGCGACTAGCGGCGAGGATGTGCAAAATCCCTTTGGCTGGATCGCGCATGAATACTTGGTAGGCTTTGCCCAGTTCTCGCCAGTTAATACCTTGGGGTGCTTTGGATTGACAAGGTTTGAGGCTATTCAGCATGAAGTGACTCCTAATAATTGCAAAAGATTTAATATTCAACTAAGTGCATATTGCAATTCTATATGCACTTAGTTGAATATGTCAACCATTAATATGAACTTGGGATGTCATAATTTGGAGGTTGGCTTATCGATCGAATTGTCCATGGCTTTATCTCACGCTCTTTTGACTGCTTTACACGAATCTCCTTGCAGCGGCTATGACCTAGCGAAAAAATTTGACGGCACTGTAGGCTTCTTTTGGAGTGCCAGTCACCAGCAGATCTATCGAGAACTGACCAAGCTAGAAGAACAAGTTTATATTTCAGCCATGGTGGTACAGCAGAGCAATCGCCCGGATAAAAAAGTCTATGAAGTCACCGAGGCCGGTAAAGATTATTTGCGGAAGTGGATTGCCCAACCATCGACAGTAGCAGCGATTAAAGATGATTTATTGGTGAAATTATTTGCAGGGGACTTGGTGGATCTGGCGGTGATTTTGGGTGAGTTAGAGCATCACCGATCGCAGCACCAAGATCTTTTAGATACCTATAAGTCGATCGAGCAACGATTTTTTGCGGATACCTGTCAGCTTGATGTAAATCGTCGTTATCAGTACTTGACTCTGCGCCAAGGTATTCGACTAGAGACCGAATGGTTGGCTTGGTGTGCGGAGGCGATCGCTTCTTTTGAGTAGCGCCATTATTTCTAGAGTCAATGGACTTTTACGATTGAGAATAGCTGTTACTTTATCTTGAGTTCCCATGGATGATTCTAGATCATTTTTGGTTAAACCTCGACTTTCTAGGTAGTAAAGAATTGCTTCGATTCTCCCGTCGGAGACGCTCCACGATCGGCTCTGGTGGCAAAATTGGTTCATGTTTATCTTCGTATGCTTCAACCAGGGTGACTAAGATATCTAGTTGATCAAACTCTGGGGTTCCTTGTTTAGCATCAAACAATCTTTCTATTTCTTTCAAGGCGGATTACTTTTTAAATTATCTGGGGCGGCCATTTTGACTATAGGGTAGTAGCGATCGGCACGAAACTGGATAGTGGCTAAATCTAGATCTTCACCCAAAAGTTTTACCGCACTACTGGTAACGACTACCGAGTGGCCATCAGATAGCTGCAAACAATAGCGGCGTTCTGGGGGCAGAATAGAACATGTGTCGCCTGGGCATACTACATGGCGATATTACCTAAGATTATTTTCCACCTGAGCGATTCATCTTAAAGCCATAAACATAAATTTCAGCAAAAGCATAGCGTTGTTCCTTCTCTCTCAACTTAGCAACTCCAATTTCAGCCAAAAAACCAAGAAATTCCTCGAATTTTGGCATCGTTTCCATAGTCGAGTTTCGCCATTTCTCTTCTAACTCATCTCTGGTTGGTAAAAATGTAAGACCTTCCAAAGAATCAAAGAATTCTGATAAATTAGGATATTCTTGTCTGATTGCATCACAACGTTCTTCTGACGCTTTTTCCAATCCAATTTCCAAAGATTTTGCTCGTAGCAGGCGATCGATCGGAGACTGAATTGAGGTGTTTCCCTCATAAGTCAATTCTTGTTCTTTTGCACCTTGAAGCAAGGCGCTTAAACTACGTGGAAACGTTGTACCATCAGAATCTGTTAATCTCTCATAAACCCATCTGGAAACATATTTGGCTCTA
>JAYUSV010000449.1:0-11608 GCA_043755495.1 Synechococcales cyanobacterium | reverse complement strand
CGGCGGGCGATCTCAGGAAACAGGTATCCGGCCTTGAGTTTGAGGTAGTTGTCGTTGATGGTTGCCATGTGTTGAGGTGCTCTTAACAAAACTTGATGAGTTTTAGTTTACCGTTTTCTCGCTACCGGAAGAAACTAAGGTGAGTCAAGCAAGTGAAATTCTGATACATTAATTTTTATTATCATTTACATTAACTTTTGTAACTCTTCCCGTTACCAACCCTAGAGCCATACGAAAATTCAGCAGGGGCAAAGTAACAACTAGCCTCGACAACAGAGCCAAAACAGCCTGTTGTTTTGCAGGTATTCAACTGCAATCTTTAGTCCGCCTAGTTCTGAAGAATGATGGTTAGGCAATCGAAAGCAAAGCTTTCGCCTGCAGACGATCGCCAATTTTTCAATTAATAAAAATATCAATAATTTAGGAGCGCTTTTTTATGGCATCCATGCTAGAACTATGGCCAGCCCGTACCACAGAAGATCTCAATGTGGTCATTAGAGCTGTTTACAAACAAGTCTTGGGCAACCCCCACGTAATGGAAAGCGAACGCTTAGTTGCGGCTGAATCTCAGCTTTGCAACGGCGACATCAGCGTGCGCGAATTTGTCCGCGCCGTTGCCAAGTCCGATTTCTACAAATCGCGTTATTTTGAAGCCTGCGCTCCTTACCGTTTCGTAGAGCTAAATTTCTTGCACTTGTTGGGTCGTGCCCCTCAAGATCAGCGGGAAGTATCTTTGCACATCGTCCGCTGCGTAGCCGAAGGCTATGACGCTGAAATTGATTCTTATATCGATAGCGATGAGTATTTGACCGCTTTTGGCGAAAATATGGTGCCTTGCTCACGCGGCAAGTCTTCTGAAGGAAATGCCACTCAAATTGGCTTTAACCGCATATTTGCACTCGATCGAGGTCCAGCTCAACTAGATAGCGCAGTGAAATCTTCGCAATTAGTGGGTTCGATCGGTGGCAATAAAACCATTGCCATTAAGCCTTCTACTAATACTGTGATTGGTTCTGGCACTGAAAAGCGTCTGCGCATTTTGGTTAGCGGTGGTAAGGGCAACACTCGCCACATCAATACCAGAGAGTATTTGGTATCGGCCTCTAAAATGAGTTCTCAGATCCAATACATCCACCGCACTGGTTCTAAGATTCTCAGCATTACTGAGGTCTAGATTCTAGCGCCGGTCTTCGGTTCACTTCGACTCCGCTCAGTGGCCGAAGACCTGTTGCTGATTTTATAAAAGAAACAGTGATTTTGCCAGTCCTTTTTAAGAGGATTGACAAAGCCAGCCAGAGAGTGAAATTTTGTCTGTGCAGCCTACAATTTTGGACGATTGCACATACTAATGGGGCTTAAAGAGTTTCTCCGACAAGCTGAGTACCCGTCCATCAGCTATTGCCAGTTCTCACAGCCATTGGCGGTTAACCACTCAAAAAGGTCATCATATTCATTCATTGCTGTTGCTACAATGATTTGCCCAGTGCTTGGAATGTCCTTGGTTAAAGTCTGGCGTATCCAAGCTTGGAACTGTGGATTAATTTTCGATGGGTCTTCAGGGGGCTGCTCCGGCGGAGCGGCAAAGCAAACTTCCTCATAGCCAATGGCCAGCAAAACTAGAAAATCCTCTATATCCTTTGCCAGAACACGAGCACTTTGACCACTACCGAGGTAGATGACAGGCTGTCTTCCGTCATCCTGCACCCAAACGCAGTATAAGCCACCATCAACGCTCATCCCAAACATTCCAAATCGCTTTTGGGCTGATTCTTGGCTTACCCAAGCAGCAATCACATCTCGATCGCCTTCAAAAAATTCAAAGTACCCACTAATCGTTTTGCTTGAATTTTCACGCTCATGCCAAACACAAAGTTGCGTCAAAATTTCTGGAAACTCAATTTCTTCGGGGAAGCCAATCTTCACCCTTTCCGCTAAACCCAAGGTCATAACATTTTGCCTTAATACAACATTTAACTTTTTTAGACAATCGAAACTAAGAAACGTGATTTTTGTCTGTACATTTGTTTTAATTTACTTTTTCCTCGAAAATTATTTTGAAGCTTACACATTCACCCATAAAGAAAGAAGAGGTAAGCGGCTACCTCAATTGAGATTTATTTTTTGCAAAAAGCTTTTAATTTTGTTGCATCATATATTCCATCTTTGGTATTTGCACCATCGAGTGCAGTAAGCGCATCCTCAACCTCTTTAGCAGTAACAAATTTATCGACAGGCTTATTATTTGCATCTCTTTTCTTTTGAAGCTTGGGAAGAAAATTAGCGACTTCCTTTTTATCATTATCGAAGGCAGTTTTCAAATCTTTAGCATCTGCTATTATTCTAGTCCTGTCATTTCTTCCTCCGTAAGTCGGTGACTGCTTTTGGTGAATTACAGTATCATAAACTACCGTATTAGCTTTCTCATAAATATATCTGTAAGGAGCACCTGGCGCATACAGATCACCTATCCTACTGGGGAGACTGGACTCAGCCTTTCCTTCACTGAAGTAACAGGCTACAACAACTGCTGCCCCAGAAGGAATATGATCTGGAGTCATTCCATCGCCGACAGATATTGCCCCCATAGCTTTGAAGGTTCCAACTTTTAGAAGTGCTGTAGGCGTTTGGGCAAAAGCAATAGAAGTAGAGAGTGCTAAAAAAATTGATAGCAATAAAAAAGGTTTATTCATCATAAGATTCCCTTTGTAAAATAACTTTACTAAATCACAGTAGCAAGAATAAGTTAAAAAGCATCCTATGTCAATACAATACATTTTCTATCGCTTGCAGCGCTGGCTGAATCCTCTTTGGGGTTCATCGAAAGTGCAAGTAATTCGCTTAGTGGAAGAATATTGGATGAGGTCGGCCTGAGTATCCACTGTCCAGGAAGTAATCTGTAATGCTTGCTGTTACTAAATTACAGCTATCAGGGCTTTACAAAGTAACTGCCTACCGGATAAGGCTTCTGGGGTTTCACTCTGACAAGCTCCTAGGCTAAAGAAATTACCGTAAGGAAGTCGAGCCTAAGCTCCCATTCCCGAATATTTCTTGATGCCATGCTTCCACAGATAGCGATTGATTACCCAAAAAATTCCTGACCACAGACCCATCATTAAAAAGCCGCGTCCCACATTTACTGGCAAGCCAATCAAAATTGCCGCTGGGAAGTGAATCATGTAGGGGAAAGGAGTCCAGACTAGAAAGTCTTGCATTTGTTGAGGGAAAAGCTCGATCGGGGCAATCATGCCTGATAAAAACAAATACAGTAAAAACCAAAACTGTTCGATCGCCATTGCCCGTTCTGTCCAAAAAGCGCACAGCGCAAAAGTGTACTGCATCAAAAACCGCAGTGCAAACACCATCACTGTCACTACCGAAAACTGCAATATCTGCAACCAACCCGGCCACCAGATCGCCTGGGGATATAATGCTAAGCCTAAAAATAACAGCAAAATAATGAATGGCAAGCGGGCAAATCTTTCACTGATATGAGAAATAAAGTGATGCCACACCGGATCTAGGGGCTGCAAAAGCTTAAAAGATAACGTTCCTCCTAATACTTCCCGTTCAAATTCATAAATCACCCACACCACGCTGATTTGGCGCACTATAAATACTACTAAGAAGTAGCGGATGAATTCGATCGAACTCAGTCCAAACTGTCCATCCACAGCCGCTTGCTGCCAAACTCCCATCAAAATAATTGGCAGCGAACCCGCTAACACCCAAAGCCATAGCTCAGCGCGGTATTCCAGCATGTAAGCATATTGAGTTTCAAACAAAACCTTAATAATCCGCCACATACCAGCACCTAACCTAATTATTGGATCGACCCAGCTTGTATGATAAGCGATTAACTTAATTGCAAACCTCCAGCAACAGCTCCTGCACCATCCGGGCAGTAGCTGGAGCCAATAATACCCCATTGCGATAGTGGCCAGTGGCAACAATAACATTTTGATATCCCGCCAGCTTCTCTACCACCGGAGCAGGTCTACCCACTGGGCGTGGCCGTAAACCAGACCAAGTATCCAAAATTTCAGCAGTAGCCAAAGCTGGAAAAAACTTAATCGACTGTCTCTTCAACTCTGCAAAACTTTCGGCACTAGGCGAAATCTCAGCACCAATCGGAAATTCTATAGTAGCGCCCACCCAGTATTCACCACAGCCCAACGGCACTGCATGGACATCATTGCTCGTTACCACCGGGTGAAAATCAGGGGGATCTGGCAACCGATAGTGAATTGCTTGACCCAGAACCGGCATTAGTTCCAATGGCTGCTCAGAATTTGCTGTCAGCGCAGAACTTCCTAACCCAGCAGTGATGATCACTCGATCGGCTTTCACAAATCCGGCCGTAGTCTCAACACCCTCATCAGTAACCTGCAAAACATCGGTATTCCAATGGAATTTAACCCCTCGAAGCTTTGCGGTCTGCACTAGCGATCGAGCCATCTGCGCCGGGTGAACCTGCCAATCTGCCGGGGAGTAAACAGCACTGGTTTGATCAAGGATCTGGAGGAATGGAAAGTGATCGAGGATTTTTGCCGCCGACCAAATTTTTAGTGACCACCCCTGCTGGACTCTGGTATCGACCAAAGATTGCCATTTAGCCAAATCAGCAGGATCAGAGACCAGTTTTAGCAATCCTTGATCATTGTGGGATACAGATAAACCCATCGATGCCAATTCTGGCAGCAATCGCTGATAGTAACGCAACCCTTCCTGTCGCCACTGCCAAGCCCGCCCCTTCACCTTTTGGCTAATCACGCCCATCAATAGACCCAAAGCCGCTCCAGTAGATTCTTGAGCCGGATTCGATCGACTCTCCAACACCTGCACATCCCAGCGGGAATCTTGACTCAGCTCATAGGCCAAAGTTGCCCCCACAATGCCGCAACCCACAATCACGATCTTCACAGTTCATACTCACAAGCGATGCGGAAACCAATATAGTAATTGCTATTTCCTGCTGCCCACTTAAAACGCAAAGCCGATCGACAGCTTCGGGCGTAATTATCCCAAGAGCCACCCCGCAAAATTCGTTTCTCACTTTCACTTACCCACGCACTGCCGTCAGTGGGTGCGCCCACATAATTTTCATGCCAAGTATCCTCGCACCATTCCCACACATTGCCATGCATATCATACAAACCAAAAGCATTAGGTGGAAATTTACCTACGGGAGTGGTTTTTTCGCTCAGAGTTTCTGCTAAGTTTTTGGGCTGCTTCGATCGATTTACCGGAATCTGGCTCTGATCAATTTTAGAACTGCGCGATCGATAGTTAGCCAAATGATTTTCGATCTGGTTGCCATAATAAAAAGCAGTATTAGTACTAGCTCGACAGGCATATTCCCACTCGGCTTCGCTGGGTAGACGGTATTTATGACCAGTTCTGGTGCTCAGGCGACTGCAAAATTCACGGGCATCATGCCAAGAGATTTGTTCTACTGGTAACTTGGTGCCGGGACGGTAGGCCGGATTCTTGCCCATGATCACCGCATATTGCTCTTGGGTAATTAGGTATTTGCTGAGGTAGAAAGAGGGAACAGTTACCAAGTGTTGGGGTTTTTCGGCGATACTACTGCCTTCTTCGTGAGCCGGGGCACCCATGGCAAACCTGCCCGGTGGCACATAGACCATTTCTAGTTTGATTCCTCCGCCTAAATCGCAGGTATAAGGTTGATCGCGGGGGATAGAGGCCAGTTGATCAGACATTTTTCCCGACAGTGAGCCAGATAACTGACCAGAAGCTGAGCCAGGACGTAAATCAGTGAGCTTCTGGGCAATCTTGGTAATAATGGCAGACTGATCGGCTAGCTGGGCATCGTATTGAGCCTGAAGTCTTTCTAGAGCCGTGCTGCCTTGATGATCGATCGATTGCAGTTTTTGCTGCAAAGCAATTAGTTTGGAGTCAATCTGATTATCAGTACCACCCAGACTTTTTTTGAGTTTTTCCAAGTCCCGGCTGAGCTGTCGCACCTCTGTGGGTAAAGTCGGCTCCAAAAAACTGTGATCAGCTGGTTTTTCTGCCGGACGCATGTTGCCTAGCCGCCCGCGCTGCATTACTTGCCAAGTGGGTGGTTGAGTTGGTAAAGCTTTGATCAGAGTGAGAGTGGTAAGGCCGATCGAAGACAATTCCACCATCGCATTGGCGTGGTCAAAGTCAAAGGCCAAAGGCAGCGATTGTAGCCGCCCCAGGGTAATACGGCGGTTGGGGTTGGGCAGTAACCAGGCATATTCTGGGGCAGTTTTGATCGGCAAAATCCAGTAATTTCCTCGGTGCTCTCGACCAAAAATGGCCTGAGTCGGATCGCTAGTAAAAAAAGATTCTGGAGTGATATTGGCTTCGATCGTATAGGCCGCCAAAACGCTTGGCACATCATTGTAGATATCAATCAGTTTTTTTGGGGGTAGATCTAAGCGGGGCAAATCTTCGATCAAAATTTGGTCAAAAACTTGGGTGACACGGCGTAGATTAACCGGCAGTTCACCCCGCTGCAAAGCGTCTACCAGATTGGTCAGATAGGCTTCTAATTCTTGGATGTGGCGGGCAATTGAGCTTGGCTCGGTCATGTCAGCAAATAAAAAAGACAACAGATCGAAAGGAAAATCGCCTAAAACAGGGACAGACTATTCTCAGTTTGCCCTGTAGAGAGCATTTTGGTGCAGAGAATCTCGGTTCTGGTATCAGATAATTCCGATATAATAAGAAGCTAAAGATAAAAAATCCTATACCCATGAATATTTTCAGCGATCTTCTGTTGGCCACTCCCAAGCCTAAAGCTAAAACAGAAGCCAAACAGCGGCGCGGCATCGAAATCAAATCTGAGCGCGAAATTGAAATCATGCGCCAATCCTCTAAGATTGTGGCCACAGTGTTGAAAGAAATTCAAAACTTGGTGGAACCCGGCATGACCACGGCAGATTTAGATGCTCATGCTGAGAAGCGGATTCGGGAAATGGGTGCCACACCAAGCTTCAAAGGTTATCATGGCTTCCCAGCTTCGATCTGTTCGAGTATTAACAACGAAGTAGTGCATGGCATTCCCAGCAGTAAAAAAGTAATCCGCGCAGGTGATGTGCTCAAGGTAGATACTGGCGCTTTCTTCCAGGGTTTTCATGGAGATTCTTGCATCACCATCGCTGTCGGCCAAGTTTCCGAGAAAGCGGCGCATTTAATTGAGGTAGCAGAGACATCTCTGTACAAGGGGATAGCTCAGGTAAAAGCTGGGGCTTACCTTTTAGACCTAGCTGGGGCAATTCAAGACTATGTGGAAGCTAATGGCTGTACTGTAGTCGAAGACTTTACTGGCCACGGGGTCGGGCGCAATTTACACGAAGAGCCTTCGGTATTTAATTTTCGCACCCGAGAATTGCCAAATGTGAAGCTCAGAGAGGGCATGGTGCTGGCGATCGAACCCATTATTAACCAAGGCAGCAAGGATGTGAAAATATTGGGCGATAAGTGGACGGCAGTGACTTTAGATAAGTCTTTGTCAGCACAGTTTGAGCATACTGTCTTAGTAACTAGTGATGGCTATGAGATTTTGACCGATCGAGATTTGGTTTAGGTTTCGGCTCTACGCAAACTTGATAGGCTTTGAGGGCGATCGCTATTTTAGCGATCGCTTTCTTCTTACCAAATAAGCTGATTGAATCGAGCCACAAAAGGTGCTAGACTTCTAGCAGTTATGAACAGCGAATAGTAAGTAACCTTGAAAAGTCTATTCAGACTTTATTTTCAAGTCTTTCCGGTGGAGCTTTGACGGTCTCACAGATCTCAGTTTTACCAAACGTACCGGCGTGCTTTTCAGTGAGTCGGGCGATCAGAGGAGCAGTATATTTAAAAATAGCTCCAAAAAGAATTTTATAGTTCAAGAATACTTAGTTGTAATATAATTGAGACATCCAATGAAATTAGGTAGCCGAGAAAATGTCAGAGGTAAGATTCGATCGGATTGAAGCGCAAATTTCCGAATTGCGAGAATTCATGCAACAAGGCATGATGGTGATGCAACAGGATATCACGGGTGTTAAGCAAGACGTCAGTGAGCTGAAGCAAGATGTATCTGTTCTCAAGCAGGATATGACTGCGATGCAGCAAAATGTCAATGCTTTGCGCGAAGATATCGGCGGTATCCGACAGCGGGTGGATAGTTTGGAGGGAACCATGCTGGTTGCCATGCGCGATGGGTTCAATGCTTTTAAGATGTATATGGATGATTTAAATTTTGATCTTGCTAGTAATGAACGCATGACTCGGCGGTTGAGTAGAAGAGTCAGTCGATTAGAACGTTGGTATGAGTAGATCTCTTTAGATCTAAAGACCATCTTCTACCCTAGAAGATGGTCTTACAATGCTACTTTTGAGGTCTTTGTGCTATTTTGAGTTGATAACTGATCGGACTACTTGGCATGTTGTCGATACCAGTCGATCGTCTGCTGCAAGCCGTCGCGCAGGTTGGTAGTAGCTTTAAAACCAAAGGCAGCTTCAGCTTTTTGGGTATCTAAGCAACGACGAGGCTGGCCATTGGGCTTGTCGGTTTGCCAAACTATTTCTCCTTTAAACTCCATCAGCTCACAGATTAGTTCGATTAGGTCTTTGATGGTAATTTCAAAGTTAGTGCCTAGGTTAATTGGTTCGGAGTTTTCTAGGCCGAGGGTAGCTAGAACAATGCCTTTGGCGGCGTCGGTAGAATAAATAAATTCGCGGCTCGGGCTGCCATCGCCCCATACCGGCAAAGTTTTATCACCGCGTTTTTGGGCTTCGTCTACTTTGCGGATCAGCGCCGGAATAACGTGAGAGCTGGCCGGGTCAAAGTTATCTTTAGGGCCATAGAGGTTAACGGGTAAAACATAAATGCCATTGAAACCGTACTGTTGACGATAAGCTTGCAGTTGCACTAGTAAAGCTTTTTTAGCCACTCCATAGGGGGCATTAGTTTCTTCGGGGTAGCCGTTCCAGAGGTCTTCTTCTTTAAAAGGAACTGGGGTGAATTTGGGATAGGCGCAGATGGTACCGACGCAGACGAATTTAGCTACTTTGGCTTGGTAAGCAGCGTGAATGAGTTGTGTACCCATCATTAAGTTGTCGTAAAACAGTTCGGCGGGTTTTTGTTGGTTGAGTCCAATGCCACCGACGTGAGCAGCCAAGTGAATGACAATATCTTGGTTGGCAACGACTGCTTTGCAGTTAGCCATTTCACAGAGGTCATATTCTTTCGATCGAGGAATAAAAATCTTTTCAGCATCAGCGCCATAAGCCAATAGTTGCTGTACTACCTCTTGTCCTAAGAACCCAGCTCCGCCGGTGACTAAGATTTTTTTACCTTTGAGTTCTAAATTGGCCATGACTGTTTCTTGTAAAATTATTTCAGTATCCTACTCGATCTTGATTGTTCCAGCTTGATCTTTTTATTACATGTCTGTATTGTCCAAGTAGCGTAAAATTCAACGCAACCACCACTGGAGTATTTGAGAAACACGATGTCTAAACGCGCTTTATTAACTGGAATCACGGGTCAAGATGGTTCTTATTTGGCGGAGATGCTGCTAGAAAAAGGCTATGAGGTACACGGAATTATTCGGCGGACTTCTACCTTTAACACCGATCGAATTGACCACATATATCAAGATCCTCATACTCCAGGGGCTAAGCTGTTTCTCCACTATGGAGATTTGACTGATGGGGTCACAATTCGCCGGATTCTAGAGATGGTGAAGCCCAATGAGTTTTTCAATCTGGGTGCTCAGTCTCATGTGCGGGTGAGTTTTGATGCGCCAGAATATACTGTGGATACGGTGGCGATGGGGACGCTGCGCATTTTGGAAGGCATTCGTGACTATCAACAGCGTACCGGTGATGAAGTGCGCTTTTATCAGGCTGGTTCTTCTGAGATGTATGGTTTGGTGCAAGAGGTGCCTCAAAGTGAGACAACTCCTTTTTATCCCCGTAGTCCTTATGCTTGTGGTAAGTTGTTTGCCCATTGGCAGACGGTGAACTATCGGGAGTCTTATGATTTGTTTGGTAGCAATGGAATTTTGTTTAATCATGAGAGTCCTCGCCGGGGTGAGACTTTTGTAACGCGCAAAATTACCCGGGCGTTGGCGCGGATTGTGGCGAAGAAGCAAGATAAGTTGTTTTTGGGTAATTTGGATTCTAAGCGGGATTGGGGTTATGCCAAAGATTATGTGCGGGCGATGTGGTTGATGTTGCAGCAAGAGAAGCCTGATGATTTTGTGGTGGCCACTAATGAGACTCATTCTATTAAGGAGTTTTTGGAGGTGGCTTTTAATTATGCTGGTTTGAGTTGGCAAGATTATGTGGAGTTTGATCCGCGTTATTTGCGCCCGGCGGAGGTTGAGCTGTTGATTGGTGATGCTACTAAGGCGCGTAGGCAGCTTGGGTGGGAGCCTTCGGTGACGTTCCAAGAGTTGGTGCATTTGATGGTGGATGCCGATTTGCAGGCGATCGGGCTGCCTTCGCCTAGTGGCAAAGAGGTCATTCCAGATATTGCAACTGTGCGCCAGCAAATGGCCATAATGCACGATTAAGGTTTGTTTTTTTGCGCGAAGGCTAGTATGGGGCTAAAACTTTTTTCCGGTAGTAACAATGGACGTGCTGACTAGACAAAAATTTATTCAGCTTACACTCCGTCGGGTAAAACCTGGTAGTGGTAGTAGCCATGAATTCTTGAAAACTCGTACTTGGAGAAACCGAGTGACTGATCTCAGCAAACTGATCCAAGTTTCTTATGTCATTGTTGGCGGGGTAGCAACTCGATTGTATATGCCAGAGCGAATGACCGATGATCTAGATATTCTGATTCATGAAGATGAAGCAGAGCAGGCATATCAAAGTCTGAGTGAGCGAATGGCTCGCCAGATTGGTGATCTGAGTATTGGAGGTACGTCATGGGAGTTGCCAGATAAAACTATCTTAGATATTATTGCTGGCCGTCAAAGTTGGGTAAAAAATGCTTTACTTTATCCCAGGGTAGGTGCCGACGGTCAGCCTGTAATTGATCTGCCATATTTGGTGTTGATGAAGCTAGAAGCTAGTAGAACGACAGATATTAGTGATATTAGTCGCATGTTAGGGCAAGCTAACGAGGAAGAGTTAAATGAAGTTAGAAAAGTGATTAAAGTCTATGATCCTAATAGTTTGGAAGATTTAGAAAGCTTGATTGTTTTGGGGAAAATAGAAATGTCGTAAAGGCAAAATTATAGAGAAGTTTGACACATCCATTTTCTATGGTTAGTATTTTGACGGAATTTATTTATACCTCCGCCAGTACTAGATTTTACAGGGATGGCAGATTTAATTGCTACGATGGGTTCGGAAAAATGGCTAGTTATGATTGGATTAGATGGTGTGATGGAAACGGCACTTCCGCCAGATGACATGGACAAGTACTTGAGCAATGATGGTTTTATGTACTTAGGTTTGTTAGGAGATTTTTTGATATGAACAAGCTTTTAGCTGATTACGTTATCAAGGTGGAGTATCCAAATGTCAGTGGTGCTGAACACTTAGAAACTTTACAGCACAGAGATTTGTTGGCTGAAGTGGAAGGTGATTTTAGTGATGAAGAGCGAAAGAC
>JAYUSV010000448.1:0-11631 GCA_043755495.1 Synechococcales cyanobacterium | reverse complement strand
TATGGGGGTGGCGGGACTCGAACCCGCACAGCCGTTACAACCAACAGATTTTAAGTCTGTCGCGTCTACCATTCCGCCACACCCCCAAACACAGAATTTTGATTATAGCTTGTTTTTGCAAAAAGGGGAAGATTTCACAGATCTATTTCTTCGCCACCCATCATCACCGCATCTCCTTCTGGAATTGGGGATTCTTTGGCCGACTCGATCGTTACCACCACAGTTTTAGCCGACTGCCATTCCTTCACCGACACCTTTTGAAATACCTGACCAGACTTATTTGGCACAAAATCGGCACAGGCCATCTCATTAGCCCCCATCACCGCCCACATGCGGTAGACTTTGCCCGCAGGCAACGCAGGCACCTTTTGGAGCACCAACACCGCCGTATCCATCGCTGGCGACATCACCAAACTACCGGTAGACTTCCCGCCAGCATCCATGCCATCGATCGCCAGTAACTTATTACCAGACTGTCTTAACAACACCTGTTGATTTTGGATTTCTTGCTGCGCCACCGTCAACTGCTGTCCAGATTGCTGTAGCTTGGCCTGCTGCTGCTCAACTTCTTGACGAGCTACTGTTAACTGTTGATCGAGTTGATAATTTTGCCAGCCAAGAGTAGCTGCCAAGATGGTCGAAATAGCACCCAATCCCCAACCCAACCAAGACAAAATCGGCTGCTTCTGCACCTGCACAATCGGTGCAGAAATCGGAGATACAACGCGCTCCCGCAAGCGATCTAAGCTGGCCAGCTCTGCCGCCGTTGCCGGAGCAACATCTGCCGACATCACCATTAGAGGAGTCGTATCACTTACCAACGACAAAGCTGCCTGTAATTTTTGCAGCTCCTGCTGTGCCACTATTGAACTGGCCAAATATTCTTCCACCGCCGTAATTTCCGCCGTCGTGAGATCGCCCAAGACGTATCCGGCTAAGAGTTCAGACCATTCGGTAGGAGAAATAGAAGAGTTCATGGTAATTAGAGTAGGTCTTGAAGTAGGGTCTTTAACTTGAGCAACCCTTGGCGAGAACGAGTTTTTACTGTACCCAAAGGAATATCGAGCTGATTGGCAATGGTCGATTGGCTCAGGCCACCGTAATAAGCCAGTTCGAGAGTTTGCCGCTGTTCGGCAGGAATTTGGGCTAAAGCAGCCCCCATTCGATCGGCCAAACTCTCTAGGTAAGCTGTATCCAACCCAGTTGCCGGGACTGAAGGTGAAACGTTTTGACCATATTGCTCCACCAAATTTTGCCGAGACTTATTTTGGCGAAGTCTATTGAGCGACCGAGAGCGAGTCACTACTGCCAAAAAGGTTGAAAGTGCTCCCCGTTGCGGTTCGTACTTGTTTGCTCCCTGCCAGAATGTAACAAACACTTCCTGAGTTAGATCTTCCGCATCATTGGGATTTCTCAAGATTTTTAGCGCCAGTCGATAAACCATTAGTCCATGTCGATCATAAATTTCACCCAAAGCTTTATCATCACCAGATTGCAAGGCATTTACCACCACAAAATCTGGCTGATCTCGCCATCCCGATGGTCGGGGCGAAGAGGTAGCAGGGGTGCTGCGCTGCGATGAATCAATCGACATGGGGCAAACAAATGAAACCATAATGAGCTGTGGCAAGATCTTTCTGGATTAAGAACGAGCCGCCCCAACAAGTCTCTAGATTAATTGATGGGGAGGAAAAAAGGTTTGCTCTTTGATATATGTACACTCATCGATCGAAGATGGATCTATTTTCAGGTCTTTCCCAACCACCCATAATGCCCAACCACCCCAAAAACGAAGCAATGCTCTAATATAATCAAGAAGCTCTCGTGTGAGAAATAGGGATGAGTAAAGTAGTCGGCATAGATTTGGGCACAACCTACTCGGTGGTAGCCGTGATGGAAGGTGGCAAGCCGGTAGTAATCGCTAACTCGGAGGGCACTCGCACAACGCCCTCCGTAGTAGGCTTCAGCAAAGATGGCGATCGACTAGTTGGACAAATGGCCAGAAGACAAGCCGAGATGAATCCACAGAATACCTTTTATGGTGTGAAGCGTTTCCTGGGTAGAAAATATGCAGAACTCAGCCCCCAAGCTAAACAAGTTCCTTACACTATCCGTAAAGATGACAACGGCAACATCAAAATCCGCTGTCCAAGGTTGAATAAGGAATACACTGCTGAAGAAGTATCGGCGATGATTCTACGCAAGCTAGCTGACGAGGCCAGTCGTTATTTAGGTGAAGAAGTTACTGGTGCGGTGATTACCGTCCCGGCTTACTTTAATGACTCTCAGCGCCAAGCTACCCGCGATGCTGGCAGGATTGCTGGTTTAGAAGTGTTGCGGATTTTGAATGAACCGACAGCGGCTTCATTAGCTTACGGACTAGATAAACAAGAACTCCAAACCATCCTAGTCTTTGATTTGGGTGGCGGCACTTTTGATGTATCGATTTTAGAAGTGGGTGAAGGAGTTTTTGAAGTTAAGGCCACCAGCGGCGATACTCAGTTGGGTGGCAATGACTTCGATCGAATAATTGTCAACTGGCTGGCCGATGAATTTCTCAAAACCGAAGGCATTGACCTGCGCAAAGAGCGACAATCTTTACAGCGGCTAGCCGATGCTGCCGAAAAAGCCAAAATCGAGCTATCGGGTATGGCCACCACCGAAATCAACCTGCACTTCATCACTGCTACCACCGAAGGGCCAAAGCATATCGAAACCAGTCTGAGCCGCGCCCAGTTTGAAGAAATGTGTGGAGACTTGCTCTCTCGTTTACAGGCTCCAGTTAAAAGGGCATTATCCGATGCCGGGATGACCGGCAGAGACATTGATGAGATAGTCCTGGTTGGTGGTTCTACCCGCATTCCGGTAGTCCAAGATATTGTGCGCCAGTTTTTGAACAAGCGCCCCAATCAAAATGTGAACCCCGATGAAGTGGTGGCGATCGGTGCTGCCATCCAAGCCGGAGTGCTCTCTGGGGAAGTAAAGGAAATGCTGTTGCTCGATGTCACTCCTCTTACTCTGGGCTTAGAAACAGTCGGGGGCTTAATGAAAAAACTGATTCCCCGCAATACTACTATTCCAGTTCGCCGGTCAGACACTTTCTCGACTTCCGAGAATAACCAAACCGTGGTAGAAATCCATGTGGTGCAGGGCGAACGGGATATGGCCAACGACAATAAATCTCTGGGTCGCTTTAAGCTCACTGGCATTCCGCCTGCTCCCAAAGGTCTGCCCCAAATTCAAGTTTCACTAGATATTGATGCCAACGGCATCTTACAAGTGCTGGCGATGGATCGCACCACCGGGCGCGAACAAACCATCACCGTGCAAGGAGCTTCTACCCTCAGCGAATCAGAAGTCCAAAGAATGATGGCTGAAGCCGCCGAGTTTGCCGCAGTCGATCGACAGAAAAAAGACAAAGTGGAGCGGCGCAATAAAGCCGAAGCCCTGACTTCCCAAGCCGAACGCCGGATGCGAGAGATTGCGATCGAGTTTGGTATGCAGTTTGCCAGCGGCCAGCGCCGCCAAGTAGAAAACTTGGTGCGAGAATTGCGCGGTGCCCTGCAAGACAACAACGAGCGGGATATTGAGTCGATCAAAGCCGAGCTAGACGAGCTGCTGCAAGATATCAATCGCCAAGTGCGGCAACTCACTGCCGCCGAAGATGAAGGCTTTTTTACTACCCTGAAGAAAACTATTTTGGGTGACGATGACGAGTTCTTTGATAACCGCGACTACAATCGAGAGTACGGCGGCTACAATAGCCCCCGCATGTTGCCACCCGCCGCGGGCTATAGCGATCCCTATCGCCCCAACGATTACCCACCGCGCTACCCCAACAGTCGCAGCTACGAAGAAGATCGCCGCGATGATCGATCGAGAGATCGAAACTATGACGGTAATTACTACGATAATCTTCCCAATAACCGAGATAATTATGGCGATCAATCTGGTCGTCGCCCTAACGATGATTTTGATCAAGGATCTAGAGATGTGGATCCTCGATCGCCCAGAGATCAAGACCCTTGGGATTCTGAACCAAGATCACCTAGATCTTCGGGAAACTCCGATCGCCGTCCTGCGGCAGGCGCAGGGCAACGCCCCAGCGATCTCGATCGTCCGTTAAATCGCCCCCGTGATAACGATGTAGGCAGTCGCCCTCGTGGTAATAATTCTGCTGAGCAGCCCCGCGACTCTCGGCCTCGCTCCAATCCACCTGAACGCCGTTCTCCACCACCGCCTAGCTCTGATTGGCAAGACGAAGATGAGTGGTATTAATTAATTCCTATGGAAAACTTTCGCAACTACTATGAATTGCTGGGTGTAGAGCGTAACTCGACCCCCGACGAGATCAAAAAAGCCTTTCGGCGCTTAGCACGCCAGTATCATCCCGATCTGAATCAGGGTGATAAAAGTGCTGAAGAAAAATTTAAAGAGTTTAACGAAGCCTATCGAGTACTCTCCGATCCGGCAGCTCGTAGCCAGTATGACCAATTCACTCGCTTTTGGCGGGGCAAAAAAAACCGCAACAACCAAGATTTTTGGAGTGGCAGTCGGGATGAAGATCGGAATGATCGATCAAAACCAGAAGAAGACTTTAGCCAATTTGGTGACTTTAACAGTTTTATCGACCAGCTCTTAGGTCGCCGACCCAAGCCCAATAGCTACAGTCGCAGTGAAGAAGAGGTGGGCGGCAGTCGTCGCGGTCGAACATCTACAGTTGAGGCCGAACCGGAAGAAGATTTTCGGAATGAAAATAGACCGGGCGAAAATGCACGGAGCAATGCTAAAGCAGTACCGCCGCGTCCCAAAAATGTGGAAGCTGAACTGCGTTTGCCCTTAGAAAAAGCCTATCAAGGTGGCCGAGAACGAATCAAACTAGAAGACGGTCGATCGCTGGAGGTAGAAATGCCTGCTGGGATGGTGTCGGGACATAAAATTCGGCTGCGTGGCCAAGGTATTGCCAACGGGGATCTGTTCTTAAAAATTGATGTGGCACCCCATCATCGCTTCCGCCTCATCGGCGCCGATGTTCACTGCGCCCTCTCGGTCACTCCGGCTGAGGCAATTTTAGGTGGTTTTGTGGAAGTCCCTACCTTGGATGGCTTAGTCAAGATCTCACTACCCGCTGGAGTCACCGTCGGTCAGAAGCTGCGCTTAGCAGGCAAAGGTTTCCCCGATGAAAATGGCCAACGTGGCGACCAGTTACTAGAAATTCAGGTGGCGATTCCCAGAACTGTCTCTCAGGCTGAGCGGGAGCTATATGAAAAAATTAGGTCGATCGAAACCTTTAATCCGCGCCTTGATGATGCCAATAGTCCTTAAGACCTGGAACTTAAGTTAGACGGTTAGTCTCTGTAAGTTAAAGCTCCGATCGGGGCATACTTTAGTCGTGTCTTCCAAGAAACCATCATGCATCTCCTGTCTTTAGATAATTCCATTTTGTTTATGCTGGGCACCGTAGTAGCGATCTGTTTTTCGGGTCTGACCTAATGCCTGCTGTTTCGGCCTACGAAAAAATCTATGCCGTGGTTCGTCGTATTCCCCTAGGAAAAGTCGCCACCTATGGCCAAGTAGCGGGTTTAGCCGGGCTATCTGGTAAAGCCAGACTTGTAGGCTATGCTCTCTACAAAGTAGAGATCGCTGGTGATATTCCTTGGCAGCGAGTAGTCAATGCTCAAGGTGAAGTTTCTTATTCTACTGCTCGCAACGGTGCAGACTATCTGCAAAAAAATCTGTTGGAACAAGAGGGCATTAAGTTTAATGCTCAGGGGAAAATTGATTTAAAGGTCGATCGATGGCCAGAATTTCTGGCTGATTAACACTAGGTTGATAACAATTCTGGTAAAGCAGCAACGCTATCAATAATGCTATCACAGCCAATTTTCCCTAAGAGCCGCCGCTTATATTCTAGATCAGTTCCAAAACCAGTAAGAACTCCGATCGACCAACAACCCGCCGCTTTTGCTGCCGCCACATCACTGGCCGCATCTCCAATGTAGGCCACTTGAGGGTGAGATTTTTTAGGCACCTGAATCAACTCTGCATCTGCCACATCAGGATAAATCGCTTTTAGCACAATAAATGGATGGGGTTTGCCCAACTTAATATCGGCTAGCTTTTCTGCGATTAAGACCTCATCGTAAGTTACGACTCGATCGGCCTCAAAATATTCTATCAATCCCAATTTAGTTAAAGGTTCAATAGTCTCCTTACGAGGACGACCGGTGGCGATCGCTAATTTATAACGCTGCGCCAATTTTTTTAGTACCTGCTTAATCTCGGCAACCGGCAAAACAGTTTCGTCATCGGGTAATTGATAGCCCTTATTTCCTTCGTACCAAGCTTGGAAGTTCTGGTAACAGAGTTGCCAAAGATCGCTATGACTACGAAATATTTCTAAATTTTGACCTAAGATTTTTTGGGCGAATATTGGTACATAGTCTTGGACAGCGCTGCCTTTAAGATTGATCGATTCTTGCCAGAATTTTTGAATGATTTGCTGGCTATGATTTTGATCGATGGTTTGTTTAGTGCAGAGATAGCCAATTGCTTCTAATTGTTCAATTAACTTCTCTTCTTCTTGCACGACTAGTAGATCCACCGGATTCATCTGGGCTAAAATTGCTACTATTTGTAGTGATACTACAAAAAAAGTTAAATCCCAATTAGAATTTACCGCTCGGTTTTTTAGTTCGGTAATAAAGTCAGTACTAATTACTGCTTCACCTTGTGCTAATAACAGTTCTGCTGTGGTCAGATCTACTCCAAAATGCGTTGCTAATCCCAGATAATTTGGTTGACAAAGCATTTCCCATACTGTTAAGCGGGCTGTGTTCCAATATTTTTGCTCGCTGGTAATTACTCCATCTAAGTCAAATATCAGGAGTTCTAAATTATCCATGTGCTTAACCGTTCAACTTCTCAGCCAAAATCTTATTGGTCAGCTTCGGTTCTGCTCGACCGCCTGATTGTTTCATTACTTGACCGACGAAGAAACCTAGTAATTTGGTTTTACCACCTCGATACTGCTCTAGTTCGGTAGGGTTCGCTGCAATGATTTCATCAATCAGCTTGCCGATCGCCGCTGGGTCAGAGAGAGAGGTCATGCCTTTACTTTCTACTAAAGTCTGCACCGAGCCACCTTTTTCTAGTAACTCCGGCAAAATCTCTTTGGCGATTTTGCCATTGATGGTTCCATTGCTAATCAAGCCCACCAATTCGGCCAGATTCTCGGGTTTAAAGGGAATGTCGTTAATGTTAATTTTTTGAGTCTTCAAGTGAGACGTAATATCGCCCATCACCCAATTAGCAGCCTGTTTGGCATCAGCTCCCGTTTGGATCGATTGCTCTAAGTACAGTGCCACATCCCGGTCGTCTGTCAACACCCGCGCATCATAAGGTGACAAGCCATACTCGGTTTCATAGCGCGATCGCTTTTGAGCAGGTAACTCTGGCAAACTGCCTTTCCAAGCAGTCAACCGCTCTTCACCCACCACGATCGCTGTTAAATCTGGTTCAGGGAAGTAGCGGTAGTCACTAGCTCCTTCCTTGATGCGCATACTAATGGTGCGCTGAGTCCCTTCTTCCCACAGGCGAGTTTCTTGCAAAATCGCTTCGCCAGCTTCTACCGCTGCAATTTGGCGCTCAATTTCGTAGTCGATCGCTTTGGCAATCGCACTAAAAGAGTTCATGTTTTTGATTTCTACCTTCACACCAAACTGCTCTCGACCCACTGGCCGCACTGAAATATTTACGTCACAGCGCAAAGAACCTTCTTGCATATTGCCGTCGCCAACTCCTAGGTAACGGATGATTCGGCGCAGCTCTTGAGCGTACTCTGCCGCCTCTAAGCCACTGCGTAAATCTGGTTCAGAAACTATTTCTACCAAGGGTACGCCGGTACGATTGTAATCTACCAACGAATATGTAGAGCCAGCTAGTCGATCGCTGCCCGCATGGACTAATTTACCGGCATCTTCTTCCATGTGTAGACGGGTGATGCCAATGCGTTTACGCACTGGCTTGCCCTCTGCATCTAAGGGGGAAATTTCTAACCAACCATGTTCGCCGATCGGCAGGTCAGACTGGGTGATTTGATAATTCTTGGGCAGGTCGGGGTAAAAATATTGTTTTCGATCGAACTTACTGTAAGGCGCAATGGTGGCATTCAAGGCCAGACCGGCTTTGACGGCAAATTCCAAGACTTTTTCGTTGAGGACTGGCAATACTCCGGGCATCCCCAAGCAGATGGGACAGACATTGTGGTTGGGATTCTGGCCAAATTCGGTGGAGCAGTTGCAAAATATTTTGGTGGCGGTGCTCAGTTGGCAATGGGTTTCAAGGCCAATAACTGCCTCGTATTTGGTGCCGCTAGGAGATGCTGTGACCATGTTAGAACGCGCTGGAGAGACTGGATATATAGTATAGTCCATGTTCTGCCAGAACAGATCGCAGCTAAAGCGCTGGAAACAACCATTATGGAACAACACGAAGAAATTACGATCGCTGAGTATCAACTTACCGCTGTATCTTTCCGGGAAGGCACCTGGGAGCATGATGTCTCCCAAAACCGCGCTGCTTTGATTGCAGCTTTACCAAATACTCCCGGCAAAATTCTTGACCTGGGCTGTGGCCCTGGCCGTGATTTGGTTGCTTTTCAGCAACTTGGGCATAGTGTGACAGGTCTCGATGCCACTCCAGCTTTTGTAGAAATGGCTCAGCAAGCTGCTAACTGTCCGGTCTGGGAGCAAAGCTTCCTCAGCCTCAATTTACCGGCTAATCACTTTGATGGCATTTTTGCCAATGCTTCGTTGATTCATGTGCCTACCAACGAAATGCTGCGGGTCTTACAAGATCTGCATGAATCTTTGGTCGATCGAGGCACTTTGGTCATGTCCATGATGCGGGGCAACTACGAAGGATTCTCTGAGCGACCAACTGGTTCTCGCTACGTAGCGGGCTGGGAATATGCAACCTTAGCACCTCAGCTTTTAGCTGCCGGATTCCAGATTTCAAATCACTACTATCGACCACCGGGAATGCCGATCGAGCAACAATCTTGGCTAGTTATTGTGGCTCAGAAAGTAGCCATTTGATCGCACGAATTTCAGCTTTAAACTAGCAACCAGGCCACCCAAGCGGTAGGATCTGAAGGGAACCATAGCTTTTATATCCCCATGAGCGACCTCGCTACTTACCACACCAGTCAAGGCGCAACCTTTGAGGTTCAATATCCGACCATCCCAGCCAGCTTTGGTAACAACCAGCAAGCTTTAGAAGCTGCCAACTCTGGGGCGATGTTAGTCGATCGATCACACTGGGGACAAATTTTAGTTAGCGGTGCAGATCGACTGCGTTTTTTGCACAACCAAAGCACCGCCGACTTCAACATCTTAAAACCTGGGTCGAGCTGCAACACCGTCTTCGTCAACTCTACCGGCAGAACGATCGACCTGGCTTTGGCCTTAATCCTAGAAAATGAAGTCTTGCTGATGGTTTCCCCTGGTAAAGGAAACACCATATTTCAACTGCTCGATCGATACATCTTTTTTGCCGACAAAGTGACCATTCAAGAAACCGCCCAAGCGGCCTTTAGCCTAATTGGTTCCCACAGCCCGCAAATTTTAGCCACCCTCAAAGTCGAAATTCCCAGTGGTTTCCAGCAAACTATCAAGATTGACGGCTTCTCTGTACAGATCGTCGCTGACTCTGGCCTCGGTTTGCTAGGTTACACTATTTTTATGGATGCTAGTGCCGCCCCCCAAATTTGGCAAAAATTAGTCGCCATTGGAGCCATTCCTGGTGGTGAAGAATGTTGGGAAGAACTACGCATTCGTCAAGGGCGACCGGCTGTCGATCGAGAACTAACCACCGATTACAATCCTTTAGAAGTTGGACTATGGAACACCATCTCGTTTACCAAAGGCTGCTACATTGGCCAAGAAACGATCGCTCGTCTCAACACATATAAGGGGGTTAAACAATATCTTTGGGGCATTGAGCTAGCTGGCACAGCCGAAATCGGCAGCGATCTGATCTTGGATGACACCAAAGTTGGAACCCTGACTAGCTGTAATGGCCAACGCGGCTTGGGATATCTCAAAGCCAAGGCTGGCGGAGTGGGTCTACAAGTCCAAGTGGGCAATACTACTGGCACGATTGTCGATATTCCTTTTGTTAGTCATGAATACTATGGTGGCGATGCGACCTGATAATTGGGTGGAGGTGCGGATTGAGAGCTTAGATTTACCATCGATCAAAGTAGAAGCCCTCACCCAGTTTTTGACTCCTGCGGAACTAGCTCTGTGCGATCGCTGTCGGTTGGCTCATGTGCGTCAACACAAAATCGTAGCGCGGGCAAGGCTGCGCCAAATTTTGAGTGGCTATTTAGAGAGATCTCCCTTAGATATCGAGATCTCTCTTGGTCTTCAAGGCAAACCTCAAGTGGTCGGTTTAGAATTCAACCTATCTCACAGCGGCGACTTAGTAGCTTATGCGATCAGCGATCGACCAGTAGGAATTGATATTGAACGAGTTCGATCGATGGATCTTGTGGGGATTATCCAGCGTTTTTTCGCCCCCAGCGAGTTTACCGCGTGGCAAAAATTGGCTCCAGTAGACCAAGAGCAGACTTTTTTTCAGGTATGGACAGTGAAAGAGGCTTACTTAAAGGCCATCGGCACTGGACTACACACGCCTCTAGCAGAAGTTGTAGTTAATATGGATCTGAAGTTGCCCAAAATTATTTATGCGATGGGAATAGAAAATTGGCAGTTATATTCTCTTGCATTACCAGCCAATTATTTTGGTACGGTGATTGCCTCGGTGGGCAGCGAAGTTCAAGTTGTTTCTGGTCAGTGAAAGTAAGGTTAATCGCCATACTCGATCGCCTTCTGCACCGCCTCACCACCAGCAACTTTAAATTCACTGATGTTAACTCTGCCCAGCAATCTAATAGCCACCAGCATCACTATCGCCTGTGCGGCAAACACTAATCCATAAGCCAACACCAAGTTATTAGAAACCTCATTGGTAGCCCCAAAAATCTTCTTGCCTAAGTCGAGTAATACTCCACCCAAAATGGTCGAAATCCCTTTAGCTAAAGCCTGAGACAATCCCCAAGCCCCAATAAAAGTCCCGGCAGTCTCGGGCAGGGTGAGATCTAGCATCAAAGTTAGGGCACTAGTGGTCACAACACCTGAAAATAGCCCAAAAAACAATAGCGCCATTTTCAAAAAAATTACATTTTGGGTAAAACCAGCCGCAATGATCCACAGCATAGAAAAAGCCACCAAACTACAGCCCCACCGCGCACTGCGCTGCTTGCCTATTTTGGGAATCAGCAAAAACCCCGTCGCCAACAGGCCAATTACGGTACCGATGCCAAAGTAAGCGTTGAGCTGAGCAGACTGCCCGATCGACATGCCAAAAACCTGACCACCATAGGTTTCTAACACGGCATCTTGCATAAACAAACCCAAGGTCATAAACACTAAAAAAGTGAAAAATATCTTAGTCTGCCGACTGGTATTTAGAATCCGCCAAGCTCTTTTTAAGCCCACTCCTGATTCTGTGGGATTTTGATCTATTTTTTGACCTATTTTTTGACGTTGGGCAAAGCGCGAATAC
>JAYUSV010000447.1:0-3713 GCA_043755495.1 Synechococcales cyanobacterium | reverse complement strand
GCAGCGAAATTCAAGCGGCTTACAGTCAATATCAAGCCCTGGCTAACGCTGCCAACACTTGGGAAGAAAAAGCTCACCAACATCAGCAGCTCCAGAGCCAGCTTCAAGCCCAAGAAATTCACATCGAGCGAACTGAGCGTCAGATTCAAATTGCTCTGGCTAAGCTAGAAAATGATCTAACTACAATTCAGCAGCGTCAGCAGGAAATTCAAGAACAGTTGGCTACTGCCCCAGAGGTTGATCGCAACCTAGCCTCATTGCAAGAACATCGTCAACACCTGCGCCAGCTTGATGACCTGTACCAACAGAGCAGCGGACTGAGTAAGCGTCGCCAAGAAATTCAGAGCCATATCGATAAAATGACGGCTCAAGAGCAGGCCAGACTAGAGCAAACCAATAATAATATTCGGCAAATTGAGCAGCAGTTGGTGGCGCGAGAGCAGTTAGCGGTTCAGCTCCAGTCGATCGAAGCCAAAATAATTTTGCTGGACAACCGCCGCAATTATCAAGAACGAGTCCAAGATAAAGGCCAAGAAGCTAAAAGCCGCTTAGCTGGGTTAAAGGCTCAGCAACAGGGCTATGTATTTCGTCAGCAAGAGTTGGCCAAGAAGTTGGAAACTCTGAGTGCCGATGAAGACTGTCCGCTTTGTCAGCATCCGCTCAGTGGTGAGCATTGGGAGCATTTTTTGGCCAGTAATACTGCCGATCAAGCGGTGCTGAAAGAACAAATTGATGATTGCCAAGCCGCAGAAATCGCTACTAATCGAGATTTAGAAAAACTGCGCCAAGAATTTAAAGATATTAAGGCCGAGTTAACGGGCTATGAGCAGTTGCGAGAAGAAAAAGGGCGGATTAGCTCTACTTTGGCGGCGTTGGTGAATGCTGCCAATCGATTGGCTCAACTGCAAACCGAGCAGGCTAATTTGGCAGAGTCGATCGAGCATTGTCACTATGCCGTCGATTTTATTAGTGAACTCCAAGAGCTAGATGAAATGCTGGCTGAGCTGGGCTATGATGACAAAAATCGTGCTTTGGCGCAGAGTGAAGTCGATCGCCATCGTTGGGCAGAGATTAAACATGGGGACTTAAAAAAAGCTGAGGTTAAGCTTCAGCAGTTGCTGCAACAACAAACCCAGATTGAGCAGCAACTGCAAGCCGATCGACAAGCTGCAATTACTGCGACTCAACAACTACAACTAGCTCTGCAACAAATTCAAGCCCAGCTTGCTGCTGTGGGCTACGATCCTGAGCAACAGCGCTTGGTGCAGGCATCGCTGCGATCGACCGAAGACTGTCGGTTGCAATATCAACAGTGGCAACAGGCCATTACTGAGCATCCCCAAATAGTTGTCAGACTTCAGGAGCTACAGACCATTCAGCAGCAAAAGCTCCTGAGTCAACGGCAGGTCATTGCCGATTGCACAGGGATTCGAGATCAGTTAGCGACTTTACCTGATGGTTCACAGAAGATCCAGGAGCTGGAGCAGCAGGTAGGGTCTCGTCGGCAGCAGATCGATCGACAACTCTCAGAACTGGGGCAAATTACTGAAAAACTACAACAGCTTCAGCTAATTCAGGCTAACTTAACCGACGAGCGAGAAAAATTAGCCTCCGCCAAGCAGCAGCAGCTAGTCTACGACGAGCTTACTAAAGCCTTTGGCAAGAATGGCATCCAGGCGTTAATCGTAGAAAATGTTTTGCCCCAGGTGGAAGTAGAGGCCAATCATATTCTTTCGCGCTTGAGTAATAACCAGTTTCATATCCAATTTATTACCCAAAAGCACACTAAAAAGGCCACAAAATCCAAGAAAGAATCTTTGAAGAATGCTAAGTTGATTGATACTTTGGAGATCTCGATCGGCGATGCCAATGGCACCAGACCTTATGAGAACTATTCTGGCGGTGAAGCTTTTCGGATTAATTTTTCGATTCGGCTAGCGCTGGCAAAGTTATTGTCCCAACGGGCAGGGACTCCTTTACAAATGTTGGTGATCGATGAGGGCTTTGGTACTCAAGATCGGGAGGGATGCGATCGACTGATTGCGGCGATTAATGCGATTTCTAATGACTTTGCTTGCGTCTTGGCGGTAACTCATATGCCCCAATTTAAAGAGGCTTTTCAAACTCGCATTGAGGTTAGTAAAACTGCTTCTGGCTCTCAGATTCAAATTATCTCTTAAGGCTTTTTAGATTTCCTCTCTGTCTATATCCCCAGCAAAATTTAGTTGGCTGTGATATTTAACTTGCCAAATTGAGGTGATTCGATCGACTCTTCATTAACAAATACTTGCTCATCATAAAATCTTTCAACCAGTTTCAAGATAGTCACTTTGTTTGCTATTGAGTCTACAATCCAATATTCTGGAATTTGACGCACTGCGTACTCCGATCGCTTGTAGCGATAGTCTCGTTTTTCTTGTTTGGGGCTGACTACTTCTACAACTAACTTAGGAGCTGGCATACTTTGTAAAATAACCGATTGATTGGTTTCTGCTAGCTGTGATTCTAAATCTTCAGTAAGAATGGTTAAATCTGGTACGCGCACTGTAACTCTGCCGCTAGTCACAGCGATCACTATTTGATTTCGGAACAACTTAGGTGCAATGCCCAACTTTAAAAAATATGCCAACAAAGAAATCTCAATTCTTTGATTTTGGTGGCTTTCTGGAAGCATTAAAACAAGTTCTCCATTTATTAGCTCATAAATATCATCTGTGCCGTCATTATATTCTAGGTATTCTTTAAGGCTCATCAGTTTGGTTGCAACAATCATGGAGTTCACCTGCCCTGTTATCAATCCTGATTGTAATCGATGGTTATCGAAATCTCCATTTTTGCGGCTATTTGCTGGACTTGATCACTATTTGGGCACAGGCATGAGCATCAGAGAGAGCTTGGTGGTGCTCTAGCTCAATATCTAGATGCACACAAACATTTGGTAGATTGGTTGGCCGGATGCCCCAAGTGCGACGAGCTAGTTGGACTGTGCAGGTAAATGGTTGGGGTAAGTTAATAATTTGATAGTAATCACAGCAGGCTTGCAAGACTTTTCGATCAAAGGGCGCATTATGGGCGGCAAAGAAGTCGGCTTCGGCTAAAATTTCGCTGATTTCTGGCCACAGTTGGCCAAAGGTAGGCTCGGTTGCTACGTTTTTCCAGGTGATGCCGTGGACATGGGTAAAAACGAATTCGCGGGAGGGAGGGCGAATGAGGAAGTGCTTTTGTTGAAGGATGGTGCCGTTTTCGACGGTGACTAGTCCGATGGCGCAGGCGCTGGCGGGGCTATAGTTGGCTGTTTCAAAGTCGATCGCAACAAATTTCATAATGGTGATGGACACTGAGGAATTGAATCTTTTTCTACTACCATAATTTTATAGCTCAATTGTCGCAGTAGAATGCAGTAATCTCGGGCATTTTTAACCTACAGGCATGGGGAAGACTCGGGGAACATCCCAATCATGAAGGCGGTTTAACTAAACTGCTTTAGTGCAAGTATTTTGAATTTTGGCATTATTTTTTTACCATGCAGCAGCTCAGGTAATCGTACTTTACCTTCTAATTCAATACTTAATTTTGTGGCTATTCTGAAATTATCCCTTTGCCATACATAGCAATCCTAAATGATTTGCTCGACAGGGTAGTACTTATGAATTTTAGGAAAATCGAACTTTTGTCCATCAGTAAAAAATTCAAAAAGTATTTTGACAGCCGTG
>JAYUSV010000446.1:0-3719 GCA_043755495.1 Synechococcales cyanobacterium | reverse complement strand
CCGAAACTACTCTCAGCGCCATGGCAGCAGAGTCTCAGCAGCTGGTCTGGAAGTTTGCTCAATACAAAGCTCTGGCGATTGCCCTCAACCCGATCGTCTTTTTTGATGTAGTGGTGGGTGTTTTTATTGACCTAGTGATGGTGCGCTCTTTAGCCAAACTATATAACTTGCCGATTACTAGTTATCAAACCAGTAAGCCGATTACCGGAGTATTATTTAGTGGTGCTAGTCTATTGTTAGGCGAAATTCTGACAGTATTAGTATTTGGTATTGGTCGTAGCGATAATTTGCTGGACGTTGCTAGTTTTAGTTGGGCGGCGATACCGGGCTATTTTGCTGGAGGGATACTACAGGGGGCGATCGCGGGCTATGGTGCTTATGCTGTGGGCAAAGCAGCCCAGGTTTATCTATCCAAAGGTAGTACTTGGGGGCGCTTGGGTGCCAACACGGTGATGCGAGAGATCTTGAAGGATATTGATAGCGAGACGATCATTGCTCGACTGCGCGATGAGCTGATTGCGATGCCTGTCGAAGATGTTGTGGTGCCCGAATCTACGGATATATCGGTCTAAGCTGTGATTAGAATGATTGAAAATCATAGTCCATCAAATAATTCGATAAATCACAGTTCAAATTAATATTTAGGCTTCTTCACCCTAGTTCCCAACTTAGGCAACTCCAAAGTAAACAAACTGCCCTGTCCGACCTTACTTTGCACGTTTAGTCGCCCGCGATGGAGAGTGGCGATCGACTTTACAATGGCCAGCCCCAAACCCGAACCCCCATCATGGCGGGATCGATTGTTATAGACCCGATAAAACCGATCAAAAATTCGCTTCTGCGACTTAGCATCAATCCCTACGCCGGTATCTTGCACCTGAATGATTGCCATTCGATTCCGCTGCCGCAGAAAAACTGTCACCTGACCTTTTGGAGGCGTGTATTTAATCGCATTCACAATTAAATTTGTCACCAAACGATATAGCTGCTCACTATTACCCCACACCCATAGAGCATGATTTATTCCAATTACTGTATTTAGTTGAATATCTGCCGCGATGGCCATTGCCGCCAATTCTTCATCTAAATCAGCCACAATGTTATTTAAACAACAAGCCTCCCACTCTTGACGAAAGCCAGTGCTTCTGCCGCCATAAGCCCGTAGATCAATCCGTGAAAGTAACAATAAATCAGCAACCAACTGGATTAGCCGCTGGTTTTGGCGTTGAATAATAATTAAAACCTCTTGAATCTGTGGCCACTCTGCCCCCGGTTGCAGCAACGTAGATTCTACCGTGGCCTGAGTTGCTGCCAATGGTGTTCGCAGCTCATGGGCAGCGTCAGCAGTGAACTGTTGAATATGTTGATAAGAACGATAAATCGGCTGCATGGCCGACCCAGCAAGCAGCCAGCTAGCAATTAAAATTATTATCCAGGAGATCGGCAACCCCACGGTTAACAACCAGCGAACTTCTTTCAAGTTATCAGCCACATCTTGTAAATCGCGGCTGATCTGTAAGTAGCCCCAGTCTCGTCTTTGCTTGTCGTGCAGCAGCATAGATTTTTGCAAGTAGTTACGACCATCAGATACACTCACAAATAGCTGCTGTTTTTCGGCAGTAATATTCAGTTTGGGAGGCAATTGGTTATCAGTAACAGCCATTAGTCTACGATCTTTATCGAACATCTGAATGTGATATTCGTTAACTAAAATAGACTTAAGATAACGACGAAACTGCTGCTTTTTTTCTGGACATTTGCTGCCATTCAGACACATTTGAGGCATAAAAGCCAAAACATCTTTAGAAACTTCTCCTGGTTTGCTGAGACTGGTTTCAATTTCATCATGCATTACTCCCACAAAAGACTCTAGCTCTTTGGTGGCACTAACCATTAAAATATGCTGGGTAGTGGCATACCATACACCACCCATCAAACTTAGAATTATTGCCATAGCGACGGCATAAGAAAAAGCTAATCTCCAGCGAGTCCTGCTAAACAGTCGATTTCTTTGCATAACCTAACCAACCACAAACCGATAGCCTACTCCGCGCACTGTCTCGATCGAGCTTTTACATTCAATATCAGCCAGCTTCCGCCGCAGCAAACGCATTTGAGCTGCTACTACATTACTAAAGCTGTCAGAGTCTAATGACCAAATTTGGGCGCGGATTTGTTCACTGGTTAAAATTCGATCGGGGTGGCGCATGAGATATTCCAACATTTGCAGCTCTTTGGTGGTCAGAGAGACTGGCGTATGGTTGTTACCAGAAACCTGTATTACAGTCCGAGTGCTATAGTCTAGCAACAGATCTCCGGCCTGTAATTGCTGCGCTTGTAACTGAGGCGATCGACGCTGCAAAGCCCGTAGTCTGGCCAATAGCTCAGCCATGCCAAAAGGCTTGACTAAATAATCATCAGCTCCGGCATCTAATCCCATCACCTTGTCTTCCATGCTGTCTCGTGCGGTCAGCATTAAAATCGGCAGAGCCTGAGATTGACTGCGCAAGCGCTGACATAGCTCAATGCCCGATAAACCGGGTAACAGCCAGTCAAAAACAGCTATTTCATACTTTGTCCAGTTGGAAGTGAGATACTCCCAAGCTAAGTCTCCATCCTGTACCCAGTCAACCACATAAGCCGATTGGGTGAGGGTCTGCTGGATAGCTGCACCTAGATCTGGTTCGTCTTCTACTAGTAATAGCCGCATAATTTACGTCAGGCGGAATTTTATCCCCTTACTATAGCAAGATCATCCAGCCGGAAAATTGATCAACAAAAATTGGCAAAAAATAACCCACCTCTACAAGAGAAGCGGGAGCAGTAAGTTTTCGTGGTGTGTGATCTGAAGATGTTGAGTTGGCATTAAATAAATAACCAATGAACACCTTTGACATGTCTTCAGTATTACCCAGTAGTATGAAATTGAGATGAAATTAAAAATCATTCAAATATTTTTGGAAGGTACTTTGCAATTAGGGTCTGGGTATGTTAGCAATAACCGCTCACCTCGTCTACTATGACCTCAATTCGCCGCCAAATCCGTAAATATTACCCCCAACGTCTGGAGCTAATTCACGAAACTCCGACTACTCTGACTTTTCAGCGAGGTTCACTACCTCGATCAAAGGCTGTCAAAAAGGCTTGGATCGATTATTTAGAGGCTTTGGTATTCTTTTTGTTGCCCGTGGCCGCTTTTTTCTCACCTTTACCCTTACTGGCTAAGCCTTGGCTCAAAGCACAGTTGGATTTAGATATTACTATCGCGCCCTCCGATGTTTACTGGGTTGGGGTGGCGATGCTGGTGATACCCACTGTTTATATGGCCTGTTTTCGTCCCTGTTTTGCCATCTGGACTTTTGATAAGTCTCGGCGGCAAATTGAACGGGTGATTACCAATGGTTTAGGAGTGGAGCTAAGCACCTATTTTAATTTTAATGAGGTGGCTGATATCGAGGTTAGCCAATATTGGGCTGGGGAGAAGAAGAAACACTATTATTGCTGGCTGGTACTAGATTCTGGCTATCGGATTTTTCTGAGCCACTGTAAAACTGGGGTTGATCGCCGATCGAAGAATATGATTCTCTATCATCATTTAGTCTTGGCCGAAAAGATGCGAGGGCTGATGTCTCTGTATACTCCTCCTTCCCAAAGAGCCAGCCGGATTGGGGTGCCCATTAAGCGAGATCATGAGCAAGACGATTAGGCCCGAACAGAAC
>JAYUSV010000445.1:0-3723 GCA_043755495.1 Synechococcales cyanobacterium | reverse complement strand
TTTGGTGAGTATATTTTCTCAATCTTCAGTAAATCTTCCCAATTCCGCTCTAAATCTGCTATCACACCGTTAGTTTCTTAGTGTTTTTATGAATGAATTGAACTCGATCGCCCAAAGAATAGCCAGCATCCGGCAAGAGATTCCCTCAACTGTGCGATTGCTGGCTGTTAGTAAAGGAGCTTCCCTAGAGCAAATGCGAGAGGCTTACGAGGCTGGAGTACGAGATTTTGGGGAAAGCCGCATTCAGGCAACAGCGGAGAAGCAAGCGGCGTTGGCTGACCTATCGGACATTTGCTGGCATTTGATCGGTCAGTTGCAGAGCAATAAGGTACGCAAAGCTGTGCAGATGTTTCAGGTGATCCACTCGGTGGATAGTTTGAAGCTTTGCCAGCAGATCGATCGAGTAGCCGGAGAACTGGGTAAGTCTCCTGAAGTGTTCTTGCAAGTAAAAATGCGGCCCGATCCCCAGAAATCTGGCTGGGAGGCAGCAGATTTATTAATCGATTTGCCAGAGATAAGTAAGTGTGAATTCATAAAAATAAATGGTCTGATGTCAATCGCACCGCTGGGTTTAAGCGATCAAGAACTGTTGTATTTATTTATTTCTGTGGCCGAGTTACAAAAAAAAATAAATCAATACGATTATCCATCCATCGATTTGAAATACTTATCTATGGGAATGTCTCAAGATTACCTCTTGGCTGTGGCTGCTGGATCCAGCATAATTCGAGTCGGAAGTAAAATCTTTATTTATTAAGAAAAAAATAAAGATTAGCTATTATGTACTATTGAAGTAAGGTGTTTTCGTGAAACATTAAGGAAAGCCGAACTTTTTTTGTGATCAACCGGCTAGATTTTAATAATCTTTTCTGTTAAATTGTCTCTCATTGATTACTTTTGTGCCCCTAACAGTTTTAAGCACATAGGTACTGATAAATACATTATCACTAATGAAATTGCAATTTTTTGTGAAATCTTTAGGAAAACCGTATTTTCTTAGACTTCAATAACATTTATGCTACACTTGTCCCCATCACTTCCAGGAGCATTACCAACGTGAGTTTTCTTAGCAAGCTAAAAGATATCGTCGGCCTTAACGATCAAGACGAGTACGATTACGAATATGAAGATGTTGAACAGCAGCCTCATGGCTATGCTGACTACGTCGCTCCTGCTCCTTCCAGCCCAGCAGAAGCCCCTGCTCCTCGCGCTGCTTTTAATGCCGAGTTGAGATCTAAGGCTAGCAACGTTATTGGTATGCCCGGTGTATCTCATGGCGCATCAGAGATGGTGTTGATTGAACCCCGTGCTTTTGAAGAAATGCCTCAGGTTATTGATGCTTTGCGTCAGCGCAAATCAGTAATTTTGAACATGACCCTAATTCGTCAAGAAGAAGCTCAGCGCGCTGTAGACTTCGTGGCGGGTGGTACTTACGCCATTGATGGTCACTATGAGCGCATTGGCGACAATATCTTCTTGTTCACTCCTAGCTGTGTTCAAGTCAGCACTCCTACTAACGTTTTAAGCGAAGTAGTTCAAGCGCCTACTCGCACTCATCGCTCAGTAACTCCTGGCAATCCTTGGGCTAGCGAAGCGATCGCTCAGTAGAGTAATCTGGCTAATAAGCGTTGTGTAGCCAATTGCTACCTGGCTGTTTAGTGGCTGGAGGCTACAGTTTGCAAAAGGAACTTGGAGTTGTTGGAGGCGGGGTAATGGCAGAAGCCATTATTTCCCGCCTTCTGGCTGTCGGTGTATATCAGGCCGAGGCTGTCGTAGTAAGTGATCCTTTAGAGGCTCGCCGAGAATTTTTGCATCAGCAGTATGGTGTAGCCGTTACTAATAGTAACCAAGAGGTAGCGGAAGCTGCCTCTATTGTTTTGGCCGTGAAGCCCCAAGCATTGCGATCAGCTGTCAGCGGTTTAAATGTGGCCGCTGATCGACTGATAATCTCCATCTTGGCCGGAGTGAGCCTCAGTCAGCTAGAAAAGGTTTTCCCGCAGCAAGCAATTATTAGAACCATGCCCAATACCCCGGCAACGGTGGGAGCAGGAATGACGGCGATCACTGGGAATGAGCGAGTAACACATATTCAATATGCTTTAGTTAGCAAAGTTTTTCAAGCAGTTGGTAAGGTTGTCAGAGTTTCAGAATCTCAGCTTGATGCGGTAACCGGACTCTCGGGATCTGGTCCGGCCTATGTGGCTTTAATGGTGGAGGCTTTGGCAGATGGCGGTGTCGCTGCCGGTTTGCCCCGAGCAATGGCGCAAGAATTGGCGCTGCAAACAGTATTAGGTACGGCTCAGCTATTAGATCAGCAGCAGTTACACCCGGCAATTTGTAAAGATCAGGTGACGAGTCCGGGTGGTACTACTATTGCGGGAGTTAGAGCATTAGAGAAAGGTGGATTTCGATCGACCATCATAGAAGCCGTGATTGCAGCGGCCAATCGATCACAGGAATTGAACCAGGGTTAATCAAAGATTCCAGAGAACAGCAAACTTTGCCCAAATATTTTGGGATGATTGTGTTCTTCGATGTCAAATAATTTATCGATTATCTTATGGACTTTTGGCAACAGATACAGACCCTCTCCCACGAAATCAGCAAAGAAGTAGGCGATCGACTACTCATTGATTTTGGCAGCGCCACCGCTGAAACCAAATCTGATGGTAGCTTAGTCACCCAGTCCGATCGCTGGGCAGATAACTTCGTTAAGCAAGCGTTACTCAGAGCCTTTCCTGATCATGCCGTCTTGAGCGAAGAAGACTTTCACCTTTTTACCGATACCCCCTGGACATGGGTAATTGACCCGATCGATGGCACCACCAACTTTGCTAGAGGAATGCCACTGTGGGGAATCTCGATCGGTCTGCTCTATCATGGCCACCCAGTATTTGGTCACGTATATTTCCCCCCGATTCAGCAATCTTTCTATGGCTACTGGCCAGGTGCAAGCGGCCTAGAGATGCCTACCGGTGCCTGGTTAAATGGCAAACCCATTCACAGCACCAGGGATCAGCCCAGCAGCAGTCATTTGTTTGGCATCTGTGCCCGCAGTACCGCTATAGTCCAGCATCGGGTGCCCGCTAAGTTGCGAATGGTCGGTGTCACCACCTACAGCTTTTTATCGGTAGCAGCCGGTTTCATGATGGGGGCAGTAGAATCTACGCCTAAGATTTGGGACTTGGCAGCAGTTTGGCCAATTTTCCATGCCGCAGGTGGTCATTGGATATCTTTATCCAACAAAGATATTTTTCCGGCAGATATTGGCCGCAATTATGGCAACTATCCTTTACCCAGTCTAGTTTTGGCCAGAGGAAATATCGCAGGTATTTTTGAACCAGCAGTCCGCACTGGGCTGGGGTTGCCAGGGAACTTCTGTATGCTGTAAACTTGTAGACCGCGTCTTACAATTAAGATAAATTATGCCTAAACTCAAATCCCGTCGCGCTGCCGCCAAGCGGTTTCGCGCCAGCGGCACCGGCAAAATCATGCGCCGTAAGGCTTTCAAAAGCCACTTACTAGCTCACAAGAGTCCTACTCGTCGTCGGAATCTTTCTAAGATTGCGCTTGTCAGCGAAGTAGATACAGATCGAGTGCGTGGCATGTTGCCATATTTGTAAGCTCGACTTACAGATAGCACCAGTTAGCTTGGTAGCTTGAGGAATCGAGGTTTTTATTAATCTCTTACACCGTAGAGCCATCAAAAACAAATCACCATCG
>JAYUSV010000444.1:0-3737 GCA_043755495.1 Synechococcales cyanobacterium | reverse complement strand
CTTATTGTATGTCATTTACATGTAAATCAGCAATACGATTAACTGATGCAAGAACTGCGACTTATAAGTAATTTATATGTATATTGCATGTATTTCGTATTGACGAATGTATGTAAATAAGCGATAATGTATACATGCAAGGTTGAGAAATCAATCACCTGCACCTCAATAACCAAATGACCTAGCCTCTCCACCAAGGATTGACCGGCACAGGCAAACACACAGCACAAAGCGATCGAACACCGTCCAAAGTTCTCGATCGCTTTGCCTCTAACAAACAACTCATTGAAAATCAGAGACCTTAATTATGACTTTAAATGCAAGAGATGCCGAAGGTTTTTATAAATTGCCAGAAGGTAAGTCGGCTTTAATATCAATACTGCTACCAAGAGCATCTAGCGAAAAAATCGCCAGATTGGTGGCGAAAACACAGGAGCACTCAATAAAGCACTTGTCATTCGACCATCTGACAGAAATCCTCAGTGACAGAGAGGCCAGCGTCGTCTTGGCTGCAATCGAGCTGGGTAAGATGGCTTGGGCTGCTCCTACCGAGAATAAAATCATTGTAGATAATCCTGAAGCGGCCTACAATGCGTTTAGCGAAGTATTAAGAGGCCAAGTTTGCGAAAGCTTTGTAGTTCTTTTTCTAGATGTCAAGAATCGATTGATATCTAGAAAAATTGTTTCGACTGGCTCATGGTCTGAAACACTAGTCCCCATTAAAGAAATTCTTAGATTAGCGCTGGTTAAACAGTGCCCCAAAATTATAGTAGGGCACAACCATCCCTCCGGTTCCTCTGAGCCAAGCACGGAGGATTACGACTTAACCAAACAACTAGCGAAGGCATGTAGGGCTGTTACGATCGATCTTCTAGATCATCTAGTAGTTACTGACTCTGACTATACAAGCATCCGGCGATCCGGTTCGCTTGGTGCAGATGTTTGGGGTTCAAGTGATTAAACTTGAGATCGATGCCCAAAAAGACAAGGTACTAGCTCTGGCCAGCAACTAGCAAACCAATGCCGGGAAACACTTCCACTCCCGGCATTGAGAAATAATTCAAAAAGTTACTCCCGTCTCAAATCACTCAATCAAACCAAGGTAAAACTATGCGTAATGATCTATCGACAGTGGACTTAAAAATCAGCGAACTAATTGATATCCTCCTGCTTCACTTCGAGGCCGAAGCGCCACCAGAGGATTACAGGGAACTCGCCGAGTTCCTGACAAGATTCAAGCTACAGAATTCTCCAGACCCATTGGAGTTAATGCGTTTAATGATTAACACGTTCGAGATTAACAAAGAATTTTTGGAGGAAGAACCCGAAGATACTAATGATTTAGAGGGCAGCGAAGAGTTTTACGGGGAACCCGAGGAAACCGGCGGATCGTATGCTGATGATGAAAGGTTTTTCAACGAATTTTCCTTACTTAGCGCGGTGGAATACCGGGTTTTCCTTGGCCTCGTTATGAAAATATCGAAGGAGGTTGGAGGATTTGTAGAATTCCTAACTACGATGCAGGACACCTTGACAATGTTAGAATTTTCAACTCCACAGATTATGGAAGTGATGAGTGAACACCTTAATCCTAATTGTTCACGATTTTATTCAACAGGGATAGAATCCATGCTAGGGCAAGCGCTCAGCGTTAACTACGAATACAACTAGAACAAAATGCAATCAAATTTCACCAATGAAACCATTACAATCACTCTGAGCAACCTTTTGACAGAGGCACTAAACCATAAAGAGCTGAGATCAATAGATCCCTTCAGATTTTTCCCCGTGTGCGGTGGCGATAACTACGACAAACTCCTTACAGACGGCGATTATTGGCTAGGGATAGAAGGTAACAATCGGTTTATTGCCCGCACTGATTACGCCAACTATCCCAACTATGGCGCGGTATGGTTGGTATCGCCCGATCGATTAACTCTCACATACTCCCACACCGAGGACGATTTCTAAAGCACCAAGAACACCACCCGACAAACCCAGTGAGCCAACCGCTGAGCCACATTAGGAAACCTACCAAACGGCTGAGAGCCTGCGCGTTCCCCCCCACCAAGGATTCGATGGATCACCGGGACATGGAGCCACTGGGGTAAGTAGATTCCGTCGAGCCAGTAGATTGATGATCGATCGCGTAAATGCCGGTAGTGGAAATGGTGGAAGCTTCGTCCCCGGCGGCTCGGGAATTTCCGTAAGTCTGCGCGGTATTCGTTGCTGTGGTTGGGCTTTGGTTTGGTTTTCATGGTGTTGGGGGATTCAGGGGATTGATCGAACTAATGGAAACATCGATAATGTCAGTGGCTATCGAACACCTCGAACCCCACTAAGCGAGGATTCTAGCCCTCTTGGACATCTCATTAGTAGCCCAAAGGCAATAGACATCACAGAATTGACGGCGATCGCTCTCAGAGAAGTCGATCGATTTCGGCCAAGACTCCAACAAATTTGGTGAATCACGCTCTGATATCCATTGCCCAGACCACCCCCGACTACCTGGCATGAGCGGCATTCCACCATTAAATGAGACAGCGCCTTGACTTCCACCCGGCTCTAAGAATTTCCTCACCCGATCTTCGATGGTGGCGATCGGTCCACCTCCAATAATAGCGATCGAAGTAGTGGGAGGAAGATTCTCAGTTATCCAATTTTTGTTAGCCAGCCAATATTTATCTATGCTTTCTTGGTCAACAAGCGAGGGATTACGCAGCCCCTCTAAGGGATCTAGCTTGGCGTATTCGATCGCCCGGACGAAGCCCTTATCGTTCGATCGATAGTGCCGGGGCTGCCCACCTACACAGATATAAAGGCTGGTATTCCGGTGGCCAAACATGATGCAGGAAACTTGATCGCTGGCATGTTTGGGATTAACAGATAAAAACCGTTTGGTCAAGCCGAAGCCTTCTGGTACAGCATCAGCAGCCTTCAGCTTGGCTTTGAGCTGACCAATGGGAGTATCGAAGCGAGATAGTGCGGCCTTTAGCGATCGAATAAGAGCCGATGTATCTGTGCGCTCAAACTCTGCCGACGGGAACAGGAGCTGTAAGTTAACTTCGCACTTAGTAACCCCAAACTTCGCCATCACCACAGCAACGGCGGCCAATGTCCGAGGCACAACGTAATCAAGTTTGGGGGCAACCAATGGAATAGAGGCCAGATATTCCATCCTGGCAAGTAACCCCACCGCGTATCGCTCCTCACCGAAACCGACCCACATGTTTTGGCTAAGGTCGATGGCGAAAGCACCATTCAACTTTGGTGGCTCTCCAGTCATTTCGATAATCTCTGGAGCTATACGGAAAGCGTAAATATCATCGTCGGTGCTGGCGATCGCTTTAATTCCACTGCCACCGAAATCGATCGATAGGTTAATTGAGGTCATGGTTACTTCATTCCTGGCGCAAGGGTAATGATTACTTCGTCATCGTCCCAGTCATCATCATCGTCAGATTTCAATGGTTGCCCTGGTGGTAGTGACTGCTCAGATGTCAATAATTCCGCTTGCACCTCTGGCGATCGAGGTAACATCACGGGCAAAGAAGCCGATGGTCTTGCCACGGGACTGACATCGGCCACCTCGGGGATCAATCCCTTCTCGACGGCAATTTGGGCATTGAGGGATGAGGCTAGGTAACTGAAGAATGCAGAACTTTCCACCTTCGCCCCGAGAATCTGATTTTGAGTTCCCCCAGCATCAGCGATAATTTCGGCCTTCTTCCCCTGCG
>JAYUSV010000443.1:0-3754 GCA_043755495.1 Synechococcales cyanobacterium | reverse complement strand
GTCAATAATACCGTTGAAGTTGGCAGTAGGGGTAAAGTTATAAGTCCCATTATTGTTGTTGACTAATGCACCATTGCTAGCGACTAAGTTAATAACAGATAAGTTATCTCCATCTACATCACTAAAGCCGATCAGCAGATCGCTAGCATTGATCACAATGGCAGAGTCTTCAGCCGTACTTGGTAATGTGGCTGTAGGTGAGCCAGTCGGTGCATCATTAACAGGTGTAATGTTAAAACTGAGCGATTGAGCAGTCAAACTGTCTGAACCATCAGTCACATCGTAGGTAAGAGTGACTTCGCCATTGAAGTTAGCCTCAGGATTCAGGCTAAAGATCCCTCCACCATTATTTGTTAATGTGCCGTTGCTAGTTACTAGGTTAGCTATTGATAGAGTGTCACCTTCTATATCACTGAAGCCTGCCAATAGGTCGGCAACATTAATAGTAACCACGGTATCTTCGGCCACAGCAGGTAGTATTGCTGTTGGTGAGCCAGTAGGTGCATCGTTAACCGCAGCTACGCTGAAATTGAGAGTTTGTTCTGTCAGAGTTTCGATACCATCAGTTACGCCGTAAGTGAGCACGACTTCGCCATTAAAGTTGGCATTAGGAGTAAATGTATAGTTGCCATCTTCATTTTTTATCAGGGTGCCGGTGCTGGTGACTAGATTAACTACCGATAACTCGTCTCCCTCTACATCACTAAAGCCGCTTAACAAGTCGCTGGCACTAATCGTGAAGTCAGTATCTTCGGTGGCACCAAGCAGAATTGCTGTAGGTGAGCCAATAGGTGCATCATTAACTGCTATGAGGTTGAAGCTGAGAACTTGCCCCGTGATTGCACCTGTTCCATCGCTTACGTCATAAGTTAGGTTAACCAACCCATTGAAGTTGGCGTTAGGGGTAAATGTGTAAGTACCATCGTTATTGTTTATTACAGAACCATTGTTAGCAGTTAAGTTGACGACCGCGAGAGTATCTCCATCTACATCACTAAAGCCAGCTAAGAGGTTGCTAGCATTAATGGTGTAAGGAGTATCTTCTATGCCATCTACCAATACGCCGGTAGGTGAGCCGGTGGGGATATCGTTGACCGCAGCAACATTGAAGCTGAGAGCTTGTCCAGTAATTGCGACAGTTTCATCGCTTACGTCATAAGTTAAATTGACTAGGCCATTGAAGTTAGCATTGGGGCTAAAGGTGTAAGTGCCATCACTATTGTCTATTAGAGTACCGTTGTTAGCTGCTAAGTTGGCGACAGAAATAGTATCTCCATCTATGTCGCTGAAGCCAGCTAACAAGTTGCTAGTAGTAATGGTGTAAGCAGTATCTTCTGTAGCATCTACCAATATGCCCGTGGGTGAACCAGTTGGGGCATCGTTGACTGCCAAAAGGTTGAAGCTGAGAATTTGTCCAGTAATCACACCTGTTCCATCACTTACATCGTAAGTAATGTTGACCAATCCATTAAAGTTGGCATTGGGGGTAAAGGTATAAGTGCCATTACTATTGTCTATTACAGTACCGTTGTTAGCTGTTAAGTTGGCGACAGCAAGAGTATCTCCATCTACGTCGCTGAAGCCAGCTAAAAGATCACTAGCACTAATGGTGTAAGCGGTATCTTCGGTGCCATCTGTCAATATGCCGGTGGGTGAACCAGTGGGGATATCGTTGACTGCAATAACATTGAAGCTGAGAGTTTGTTCTGTCAGGGTTTCGGTACCATCGCTTACTTCATAAGTGAGCGCGACTTCGCCATTAAAGTTGGCATTAGGAGTAAATATATAGCTGCCATTCTCGTTATCTATCAAGGTGCCGTTGCTGGCTACTAAGTTGACTACCGATAAAGTGTCTGCATCTACATCACTAAAGCCCGCTAGCAGTTCACTGGCATTAATTGTAAATGGGGTGTCTTCATTGGTGCTCAGTATGGCGGTTGGTGAGCCGGTAGGGGCATCGTTCACGGCAACAACATTTAGACTGCGAGTCTGATTGGTCACAGATGTAGTGCCATCACTTACATCGTAAGTGAGAGTTACTATGCCATTGAAGTTATTACCAGGAGTGAAAACAAAGGTGTCGTTACCAACATTTTCTAGGGTACCGTTGCTAGCTACTAGGTTAATTACGGATAGAGTGCCTTCATCTACATCGCTAAACCCTGTAAGCAGGTCGCTGGCACTAATCACAAATGCCTCATCTTCAGTGGCATCTGATAGCACTACGGTGGGTGAACCGGTAGGTGAGTCGTTGACAGCCAACACATTAAAGGTCAGGGTCTGTTCGGTCAGGGCATCAATGCCATCGGTAACATCATAAACCAGAGTTACTTCACCATTGAAGTTAGCTTCGGGGGCAAAGGTGAAGGTGCCATTATTATTGTTTGCCAATGTTCCATTGGTGGCTGATAGGTTAGCTACCGATAGAGCATCACCATCTGCATCGCTGAATCCTGCTAAGAGATCGATCGAGTTAATGACAATATCAGTATCTTCGTTGGTGTTGGCTAAGATTGTGGGATCACCTAAGTTTTTTGTTGGTGGTGTATTCACAATCGATTCTTGTTGGCTACCAAAGTTTTTATCGGTAATCACTTGCCCAGATCCAACGGTCACCAAATGGGTCAGGATTTGAGTACCAGAAGTATTGGGGGTAACAGAGCCGCCACCATCATTATTGGAGACACTTCCACCACCAGTGGTATTACTACCACTGAAATTAGCAACTCCTTGAGCCAAATTCAATAGATCGAGTCGAGGATAATTAGTTCCGGTATTGATAACATTGTCGCTTTCGTTATCGCCGTCATTAATCAGAATGCTGGTGTCATCCAAAAGTTGACGGAACTCAGCAACACTCAGTTTGCGGCCAAGTTTTTCAAAGGCAATCTGTTGTGCCAATACCGCAATACCAGATACAAATGGTGTTGCTTGGGAGGTGCCTCCCAAAGATTGAGTTCCACCGGTGGCATTGGCTCCACTAATGAAGACTCCAGGTGCAAAGACATCTAACAAGTTGGCACCTCTTTGGGAGAAGCTGGCAATTCGATCGATATCAGTACTGTAATCTTTTGCCCCACTAGAGAAGGTTTGAGTTCCACCAAAGTTATCAGACCAAACCGCACCGACTGCAATGGTGTTGGGATCAGCCGCTGGGTAAGCCACGCCGGGAGCGCTGTTAAAGCGGTAGAAATTGTTACCAGCAGCGGCGGCAATGATCACATTTTGAGCTGAGATTGCTGCAATTTCGTCACCAATACCATAGCGAGGGTTGGTGGTGTTCCAGTTTTGGCTGTCACCCAGAGACAAGTTAACAGAGGCAATATTGTAAGTGGTCGCATTTTGGTTGACCCACTGTAGGGCTTCTTCCAAATCAGCAAAAGATCCAGTTCCACTATCTTTGAATACTTTCAGGACAATCAGATTAGCACTTGGTGCTAGCTGAGATGCAATACTGGCAACGTGAGAGCCATGCCCGGTTCGATCGCTGGCATCATAATCATTATCGGCAAAATCTTGTTGGTAGACGATTCGATCGGCCACTCCATTACCATCAGTATCTCCACCAAAGAACGAACTATCTAAGTCAACGCCAGTATCGATAATTACAGTGGAGTAACCTTGGCCTTTGATGTTGGCAAAGCGTGGGTCAGCAGTGAAACTCTGGAAGTTGGTTAAAGTTGCAGAGCTAGCACTGACACCCGCAACTGTCGCAGATGTCGCAGATAAAGTTGCCTCTGATGGCACATACAAA
>JAYUSV010000442.1:0-11826 GCA_043755495.1 Synechococcales cyanobacterium | reverse complement strand
TGGGGCAGCCGCAGAATTATCTAAACTAATTGAAGATTTCGATCAACTGACTAAAAATCGGGCGGTAAGTCAGCCATTATTTGCCGCTCATTCTGAAGCTGATACTACAGCGGCTATTGATGTGGTTGAAAAATTGGTGGCTCGATCGCCTCAAGCTGAACTGTTTAAAATTGGTAGGTACTTTAATGTGCCACATGCCAGCGTTGTGCTCAAGCACCCAGTATTGTCTAGAAACAATTCTCCATTAGAGCCAGCAAATCCTTTCTTTGATTCTATGTTGACGGCACTAAATAAGTTTTCCAAAGAGCATCATTCAATACTAAATTTCTAATGTAAAAATTGACTAATTCCAGTCTTTAGTTGATTTGAGTTGTTCGTATTCGGCTACTTTTACGGTAGTAATGTATAGAGGCAATGATACACTAATTATTTAATACGTATACATTAAGTCTTGAAGCATTTACATTTCTTCATATATCTAGAAGAAAACAACCTACTTTTTCTTACTGACAGGTCGATCAGGTTTGAATATAATCATAGCTAAATTCACTTGACTACGGCTTACTAGCCTACTTGAATTGAAGTGAATCTGGTCTATTAAGATAACAGGAATTCACCTTATGAACGAAAATGTCCCTGGCCTACCTGAGAATTCCATTTCTCAGCCAACTAACACGGCTGCTCCCTTAGCGGTCGTTTCACCTCAACTAACTACATTAAGTCCTCAATCATCCCGTGAAACATCAGAGCTAGTGCGCTCTACAGTGGCCATTAATTCTGGATTACTTGAAAGGGATCAATTTATAAGTGATCTCATTCGGATGAATGCAACTGTTAATACTCCTCCGGAGTGGCGAGAAAGTGTGAAGCTATTGGTAGCAGCTTTCTTGGCATTAGGGTGCTGGAGCTTATTGGGGTGGCTACTCTTTGCACAGTTCCAATATAGTCTTGCTGTCTCAGATAAGCTGGAAAAGCCTGAAAACAAAGATCGAATTGTTTTTATTAAGGATGCTCGTGATGGAGTTAATCAGACTTCTAGCTCTATCTACGCACTTCTCACGCCGATCGCTGCATCTATCACTGGGTACTTTTTTGTTACTAGCGGCTCTGGGAAAGCATTAGATAAAAAGAGTATTCAGGACATTTTACCAGCAAAAGAGGGCAAAGTATTACCAGGAGAAACTCCACCGTGACAAGTATTCGTAAAATTCAGCCTAGGCTAGACTAAATTTTATGAATTGGTACACATCACATAATAAATTAAATATAGAGGAAATAAAATGGGACGCATATTTATTTCAGCAGGCCACTATACCAGACAGGGCAAACGCATAAAAAAATTATATTGCAATCCCTGTTAAATAGTTGATTTTACCCAGAAGGGCTTAGAGCAATTTAGTATCTAAGCTAGTTGATCTTCACTGCTAAAATCCTTGCTACATAGTTTGGATCATCTGTTCTGTGTCAAAGTCTACAACCCAGATAAAACCTCAAATACTGCTTGAAAAGTTTTTCTTTTCAGAAACTTGATGCGTTTGCCCTGCGAAAACAATGGCATGGCACTTGGGGATTTCCTAAACCCTCGGCAAATTTTGCAAATAGTTAAATCTAATGTAAATCCGAGGATGCATAGATACGCCAAGAAACATATTTACGTCTAGAAAATCACTTAAATTTTATGAAATCTTTTCAAGTTACTTCAGATGGATTAAACCTCCGATCTACACCCAACTCTGCTTCGGGCGATAATATCATAGCCATTCTTTCCAAAGGGCATGTTGTGTTCAAAGTCAAGGAAGACACCGATAAAAAATGGTGGAAAGTCAAAACCTCCTTTGGTGGCGAGAACTTGGAAGGCTATGTTGCCGCTAAAAATCTCAGTGCAGTTTCTGATGCTTTTATTGAAACGCTTTTGAAGATTGGTGGAATTCCCATCAAGAGAACAGTTGGTGAATCAGCATTCTTTTGCAAGTCGGGCATGACTATTAATGCTGATGGCTCACCGAATGCCTATCATCCAGAGAATTCAGGCATTTATTTTCTGGCTAATGCTGGGTTTCCTGGCAACTGGTGGGCTTTAGCCGTGGATAATAATGGTAATCCGTTTGTTCAAGGCCCGAGCGATCCATTCCCCGGATACTATGTTTCTACAACTGCTTTGGTTGATGCCAGCTTCCAGAAACGAGATCCACAGCGCTATGTGAACTCCCTTGAAGTTCCATACGTTGTCATGCCCGGAAATGGTGACTTCAGGGGGGCTACAAACGTTAAGGTTGGAGACTTTGCTGTCGCTTACAACAGCAAAAATGATAAAATAAGCTTTGCAATTTATGCTGACGTTGGCCCCAAAAACCAAATAGGAGAAGGATCAATCGCCTTGTCTAGAGCACTTGGCAATGAGCCATTGGTCAATGGACGGGTAAGAAAAGGAATTAATGGAGGAATCACCTATCTTATTTTTCCGAATTCTGGTAATGGACAACCAAGAAGCCTTGCAGACATCACAAGCGAAGCATCAAGGCTACTTGAGGCATGGGGCGGTATGGAACGACTTAAATCGATATAGATCTTAACAGGCTTGCGTTTTTAGCAGCCGATCCAATAAACCTTTTATCAAAATAAATAATTCAACACAAAACCAGGAGTCAATCATGCCTACTATTAACTTGAGTGGTAGCGTTGGAAGTGGTGGAAATAACAATTCAGCCGACATTTTAGCGGTGAAAAGTCGATTGGCAGATTTAGGGTTTCCTGTGCCAAAAGACTCGACTATGAACGCCGAGACAATCAATATCATTAAGCTTTTTCAATCCATTATTGCGGGTAGGGTGAAAGTATCAGGGGATGGTCGGGTGGATCGGAACGGACCCACTCACAATTTTCTTCAATCCACCAATGCGCCTCAGTGGATGCAGATGCCTGGTGGCTCTGAAGCAGAGGGCTTTATTAATCATGACAGGCGTCAGGTTCAAAATGAGGAGCAATCCACAGCCCATGACTTTGGCACAAACTGGATAGTCGAAACCATTCAAGCGGCTGCTCAACTTTACTTAGTCAACTACCGGGCTAATAATCCCGGTGCTGCGCTTATTCAGACAAATAATCTCAGTCTACCTAAGGGTGGAGATACTAGCGTGCACGCCACCCATGAAACAGGTCTGTCTTGTGACATTCGTGTTCCTCGCAAAGATGGCGGCTCAGGGACTACCATTGATGATGCTGAGTATGACCAAGAGGCTATGAAGGCAATGCTTAAAGCTATCCGTGGACAGACTAAGCATAATATCAAACAAATCTTCTTCGATGATTTTAGTCTTGCAACACTAGGGCTGTGCAAAAACATAGGAAACCATCGCAACCATGCCCATATCGATATTATTAGTTAGCTGGCACCAATAAAACATTGATTTTCCTTTGCGTTGCCCAGCGATCGCATTTTTGGGAATAACGATCTTTAAAATTCAATAAGGTAATTATGTCAGATATGTTTAAAGTGAGTTCTTCTGGACTCAACCTACGCTCTACACCTGTAGTAGACCCCACCAACGTTTTGGTCGTCCTTTCCAAGGGGCAAGTTGTAACAAAACTAGCAAAAAGTCCTGGCAATGACTTTTGGGAAGTATCCACTATTGTCGATGGAAAAACTTTTCAAGGATTTGTTTCAAGCAGATTTTTAAGTGCTCTGGGGGAAACCCTTGCAGAGATTGTTGCAAGTGGTAAAACCTTGACGTTTAATGAATTAGGGGACAAGGTGGAACTTGTTGCTGAAATCCAAAAGAAATTAAGAAACTTAGGCCTGTATTTCGGTGGCCCATGGATCAATGAAGATCTGGGTGATCAAAGTACGGGTAGAACTTGGAAAGAATTACAGAAGTTCAGCACATTGGTTTCGTTGAATTTGCCTAGTACTAGTGATGCAATGAATCCTAGCTTAGCAAAAGCTTTACTGGAAACACAGCAAATTCCATCTATTCTGGATGATGCCAGAAATACTGATCAAATCCTGCAGAAGCTGAAGAGCATACAGCCGGGGATCGGTGTACCTGCTTCTGGAGGCAATGGGCCTGCTGTAGCTTTTTTGAATAGAACGATTAGGAATTCTCCTTTTGAGCAAGTAGTCAAAAGCTACCCAGCTAATTTAGCCCAACAAGTAGACGGTACAAGTCTTGTGTCCTATGGTAAGACCTTTCAATTGACAGGGTCAGGCACAACGGTAACCTTTACCGATTATCCGGCCAAAGGCTTTCTTCCTAGTATTGATGGCAACGGACTTGACTTCCTTGATAGCAGCATTGAGCATGCCTGTGTTTGTGTGGGCAGCTTTATTGCTGGCGACGATGAAATCAAAACCCATTGGCTTGGCAGAAACCATCTTGAAGAGCAGCAGTTTCTTAGTTCAACTAAGTTTATTGGCGTACTAAACACCATTAGTCAATTGAATGCAATGCATCCTAACTGTGATGTAGATAATTGTGATATTATCTCTGGTGGCGGCAGACGCAATAGCTTCTCTGCACTAGTAGAAGACATAGTCACTTATGCGGAAAAAATTGCATCCTCTAATTCTATCGCTGCCATGTTTAAGCGCTTCTCTACTCGCAAGGGTTTAGAAGATTGGACTAGAGGTATCACAGGCAATCAGGGCTTGTCTTTTAGAGGCTACTATGGACCTGAATTCCCTCCATTGATCAGCTCCCCTATTATCTTCGATACAACGCCAGGCAGCAGTCAAAATGTTCTTAGGTCTGCTCCAGAAATTGGCTCTGGGCCAAATTTGATTTCAGCCTATGATCTCGTTCGATTAATATCCATGATGGGTTGGCATCTTCATCTTCCGGCAGGTGCACAATTGCCGGGAGCACAGTGGAACTCGTTGGAAAGTGTTGTCAGAGCAATGGGCTTGGATATAGGGCGATACATTGATGTGGCCTTGGAAACATTGGGCCTTATCAATGTCGTTAATAATAAACCGGTAATTATTTCCAAGGCGGGATGGGGTGATTCAGGCTTCACCTATGTTGCATTGGTGAAGCTAGTTGACAATCGTCAATCCCCTGCTAAGCTGCGAACACTAGCCATGGCCCTAAGGACTAGCGACGGCTCAGAGAAAAAACGCGACAGTAACATGGCCACTGCCGTGACCGAAATCATGCGACGAATATTCACGGAGGAATTGGCATGAGCTGACATTGCCTTGTTGAATCATGGAATAAAGCAAACTTTTTTGGAGGGTATATCATGTCTGAATTCAAACAATTAAAAGTCAAAGGGAACGGCTTAAATCTACGCACAACGCCAGAAATTAATCCCAACAATATTCGCACTGTGTTGTCTAAAAAACAAATTGTTACCCGGATTGGAAACGAAACGGATCAGGATAGATTTTGGCAAGTCAAAACCCAAGATGGGATAGAGGGCTTCGCTAGTAAATCTTTTCTTGAAGCCTTAAACATCACTGCCAAGGTCTTATGGGTTGTCAATTATCCTAAATCCGACTCTGGCAATCCCTTTGGCTTGGATTGGTTTGTAGATAGAGCGTCGTTTATTGGCGCTACGGCTGTAGCAATTCGGACCGATAACGATTTAGATGCGGCAATTGCAGCCTTTCATCCTTTGGGTATTAAGGTTTATGGATGGCGATGGCCATCAGCACAAAGGGATCGTGCTTTAGACGAAGCTGAAAAAGTAGTTGCTCTATATCAGAGAGGATTAGATGGATATTACACAGATCCAGAAGGTGCACCGGGTGAGCATTATGACTGGGATCAGAATAATTTGGCTTCTTTAGCAGAGGAGTTTTGCAAAAAAATCACCACGGCTGCTCCCGATAAACCCTTTGGAACCACTTCTCATTTTCGGGCAAAGCAAGTTCATCCTAAGTTACCTTGGGAAAGCTTTTTCAAGTATTCTACAGTCCTTTTACCACAGGCTTATTGGAAATCAGAAAATGGTTTGATCGCTGGGGGTAATCCTGAGAAAAATTACCAGACATCTCTAAAGGAATGGAGTCTTGTGGGCGGTTCTCCAGAAAAGATTATACCAATGGCTGGGGAACTTAAATTCTCGACTGCAAAGAACATCAATGATTATCTTCAGGCTGCAGTAGAACAGGACAAAACTGAGTTGCATTTTTATACAGCTAACAAAGGTGTTTCTAATGCAGTTTGGAATGTCATCAAGGAAATAGGTTAATAACATGAGTTAGCCTGCTGACTCATGCTAAAATCATGTCTTAATTCATCTAAATAATTGAGGTAAATCACCATGGCTATACTAAAGGTTAAGAGTGAGACATTGAACTTCCGGAGTTCTCCAGAGATATTAGAAAATAATATCATTGGGTCTTTCCATCTTGCTCAACCTGTTACGGTGATTAGCGGGGGAGGGAACGATCGATTTTTAAAAGTTGAAGCCACCATTGGAGGCACAGCTCGGCAAGGGTTTGCTAGTGCAGCCTTTCTTCGTCCATTAGTCAGTGATCGCAAGGAAGCCCTAATTGATGCCGCCGTAGCAGAATGGCTCCGCTTCGAGCGAGGAGAAAAAAAGGAAACCCAGAATCCTCAAGTAAAAATCGTGGGTGAATATTGGAAAGCGATCAATCTCAATCTCGATGGTAATGATACCGATCAACCTTGGTCTGCTGCGTTTATTTCCTTTGTGGCACGCAAGGCAGGGTACACAACCTTCAAGTTCGCTCCCGCCCATTCCACCTATGTGCATGATGCTGTCGATAAACGGCGGGCCAACGATACCACAGCACCGTTCTGGGGATTTAATGTTGGTGACCACAAACCACAATTGGGTGATTTAGTCTGTCGATCGCGTAGCAACAGCAACATTAGTTCAATGGATTCACTGCCTGTAGGCGGATTTCGCAGTCATTGTGACATAGTTATCGAAATTCGAGACACAGAAGTGAAAACCCTTGGTGGTAATGTCGATAACTCAGTGTCAATCACTCCTTACCCGTTGAATAACAATGGTTTCCTAAGGTCAGGCGCTACTCGCGTATATGGAATTCTTCGTAATAACTTTTAGGCATGTAATGCCCTGAGAGAGTTGTTGCCCTGTTGTTTCAGCCACGTTCAAAAAAACTGTCTGAAACAACAGGGCAAACGCATCAAAAATTATATTGTAATCCCTGTCGAATAGTTGATTTTACTCAGAAGGGCTTACAGTAATTTAGCACCTAAGCTAGTTGATCTTCACTGCTAAAATCCTTGCCATATAGTTTAGACCATCTGTTCTGTGTCAAAGTCTACAACCCAGATAAAATCTTAAATACTGCTTGAGAGATTTTTCTTTTTAGAAACTTGATGCGTTTGCCCTACCCTAGTAAGCAAGCTATCTCCATAAATCAAATCACTATCGCTTCTTATTCTTCTTCGATCGAACCCCCGACCCACCAAACCCAGATTTCTTAGCAGGCAAAACAGCCCGGTCAGGAAGATTGAATAGTCCCGGCTTATGATCGGATTCGGTTTTAACTTTTTTCTGCGATGCTTGAGATCTTGCCAACTTATCGAGCGACTCCCGAATTGCCAAAACCTGTGGAGGCGGAGTAGGCTTCAACTCCTCGGCGGAAAAATCCGACTCAGACTTCAGCCCCAACTTCACCTGCACCGACGGCCAAGAACCCGTCAACCATTCATCTAGTTCACAGTCAGCAAAAGCCACTTCGATTGCCTCTGCCGCCTCCACAGCCTGTAACTGAGTCAGACTATCTACCAAAGACGAATTAACAACATCATTTTTCTCTAGCTTATGCAGCAGCAACTGATCAACCATCACCTGTACACAAGCATCTCGGCAATCGGGATGGAATTTAGCGATTTCCTCCAGTCCCGCAACAACTGTTCTCCTTGACCATTCATCCTCAACAGTATTCTGCAAAAAACGAGCACAGGGTTTGATCGCCGCATCACCCACCATCCGACAAACTTGATCAACTTCTTCCCACAGCAAATCATCACCAACAAAAAGATGGAGCTGCTGCAAATACAAGTCGATCGTCGCGGTGAGATCGAGCTGTGCCACAGCCCTCAGTCCATGAATCATCCATTCATAGTTCTCAACATCTGCTGGCTCTTCATCCAAACTCAGACGCATTAGCTCTGGCAAATCAGCCACAGTTAGCCCATAAAGTGCGGGGTAATTAGGCCACTCTTCTTTCGATGAAGTTAGGTCTTCTAGACGCAGCAATTGATCTACTGGTGCTTGATAGGGAAGGAAATCAGTCATCACCATAACTCTAAAATCTTGTTTACCAATACTTTAAACGATCAACCGAAGAATTTCCAAACAGCAAAATCACCAGATGCCCTAGAATTAAACTTTGCTATTCAGTGCCAAAATGACCCAAGCAGATCTGTTAAACAAAAATGTGGACGAATTATCAGAATCTGAAACTTCCGCTGCCGATATCGAACTCATCGTCACCGCCGCCGATACAGATCTACGCATTGATACCTGGCTAACTAATCGACTCCCAGAATTTTCTCGCGCTCGTCTGCAAAAGCTGATTACTCAAGGCTATGTCTTGGTAAATGATCGGCCGATCGCCAAAAAACAAAAGCTGCAAGTAAACGATCGAGTCACCGTAACCATCCCACTCCCAGTCTCCCTCGACCTCATCCCCGAAAGCATTCCCCTAGACATTCTTTACGAAGACGACCAGCTCATTATTATCAACAAAACTGCTGGCATGGTAGTTCACCCTGCCCCCGGCCACAGTAGCGGCACATTGGTTCATGCCTTGTTATCTCATTGCCCTTTGGCCGAAATCGGAGGAGTACATCGCCCTGGTATCGTCCACCGTTTAGATCGTGATACTTCCGGGGCGATCGTGGTAGCCAAAACCGACTTTGCCCACCAGAGCCTCCAAGGACAAATCCAAGCCAAAACAGCCCGTCGAGAATATTTGGGTGTGGTGGTTGGCTCACCCCGCGAAGATATGGGTCTTATTGATCTGCCTTTGGGTCGTCACCCAGTCGATCGACAGAAGCAAACCATTGTAGAAATCGCAGATGGCGGTCGATCGGCGCAAACCTACTGGGAAGTCTTAGAGCGACTAGGTAACTTCACCATCATCAAGTTTCGCTTAGGCACCGGACGCACCCATCAAATTAGGGTGCATAGCAACCGCATGGGCTACCCAATTGTGGGTGATCCAGTATATGGCTGTGGACGCGGCATCAAGGTCAAATTACCAGGGCAGGCTCTCCATGCTTGGCAATTAGAACTTATTCAACCAGTGACCGGAGAAACTATTAAAGTTACCGCTCCACTACCTATACATTTCGAGAAACTGTTGGCAGTACTCCGACAGCAAGCAGTTTCTTAGGCATCGAGTTTTTCAGCGCTCAAGATAAAAATTGGGTCTACGGCCACCAAACTACGACTGGTGCCACGGACTTCTAGGCGATTAATTGCGGCCTGGACAACTTCCACCTGCCGCCCATGGAGTTGATCGAAGGTGTTTAATACGCTAAAAAGATTTTCTAGGTTATTGGCAGTTACCACCACCCGCCCATGAGTTGGCAGCAATAACCATACGGCCTGTAGAATCTCAGCCAAATATCGACCACCCTCAATGCACACCCGCTGGGGTTGATCTTTGATATCAGCCAAGCACTCTGGGGCGCTGCCTTCAACAATTTGGGCATTCTGTACCCCAAAAAGTTCACAGTTGCGGCGGATCAAACTAGCAACCTCTTCATCTCGCTCGATCGCAATAATCTTGCCTTTTGGACAAAGCAACCCAGTTTCCACCGGAATCGTCCCAGTGCCCGCCCCAATATCCCACACCACCGAATCTATTTCTAGACGTAGCGCCGCGATCATTAGTAACCGCACCTCCCGTTGAGTCATCGGGATTCCGGGAATTTGCTCAAACAAATCATCTGGAATGCCCGGAGTAATGTATGGCCAAAGTCGATCGGTCATGATGTTTCCCTGAAAATAATGGAGTTAACGGATAAAGTTGTTTTTGGCAGGAGTTTTAAAATCTTGCTTGAATTTTTGTTTAGTTAATTCATCTACCTTGGTATCTATCTGTTTTTGAATATCCTTTTGATTTACCCGCCGGGCATAAATTTTCAAGTATTTAATTGCTTCTTCAGTACTACCTGCATTTTCCTTGACCTGAGCCAATACCAAATAGTCGGTAGTAGAAATATTCGGTGAAATATCTCCGTAGAATTTCAGCATATATGGTAACGCCACTGTTGCCAAAAATACCAAGAAAATATAAGACATGCGTATATCTAACCTATTGCTTTCCACTAGATACATGGCTAGCGAAAACAGCAAAATCAGGATAAAAATAATCAACATCAAATAAGGATCTTGAAAAAATTGATTAGCGATCGTCCCAGCATCGCTACCAGCTCTGCCAATACAAAAACCCACCAAACCCATCGTGATCGGAAAGGTGAACGGACGAACTCCCGAACCTTTGCCACTGAGATGAAAAATCAGCGACAAAATACTGGCCACTCCTGCCAAGATATTCCAAATATCCATTGCGCCTCGCAGCGGTAAAAAACATCAGACCAGAAATCGCAGACAATACCTTTGCACAAGGTTAGCAGAGTTTCGGAAAAGTTGGATGGAAGTCATTACCGCCCCCAATTCTGGGATAATTTTTCTACGGTATTCACAGGTTTTAAGCATGACACAGTTGCTGGCGAAAATTTTGCGATACGCAGGCTGGTGCTGTTTATTAGCCAACTTCCTGTGGTTGGGCGGCTGTTTCCAACAAGATCGAGAGGCACCTAGTGGCAATCCCAATTTATTATTGGGCAACCCCAGTAAAGCCACCACCGCTGAGAGTAATCATGAAAATTACTTAATGCTCAAGCCTCAGTACGTTTTGTCTTACTCTCGCAGTAAAGGCATTCCCAACTGGGTTTCTTGGCGCTTAACTGCCGATAACTTGGCAATTAGGGGCACCAGCAAACGCCAAAACGATTTTCGCTCTGACCCAGCCCTACCTAATGGTTGGCCAGTCACTGAATCCCGAGACTATACCGGCAGTGGGTTCGATCGAGGTCACATGGCCAATTCTGAGGATCGCAGCAGCAACCCGATCGACAACTCCGCCACTTTTCTGATGACCAATATTATTCCTCAAGCACCCGATAACAATCGTGGCGTGTGGGTACAGCTCGAAAACTACTGCCGAGAGCTAGTTCGCGCTGGCAAAGAGCTATACATTATCACTGGACCCCAAGGCCAAGGGGGAGTGGGCGAAAGAGGCGCTCTGCCGAAATTACCCAAAGGCCAACTAGTCCCGGCTAAAACTTGGAAGGTCGTACTAGTAACTGATCAGGGTCGAGGATTGAATGGAATTAACAAATACACCCGCGCCTTTGCTGTGTCGGTTCCCAATATTCAGGGCATCAAAAACAACGATTGGCGCAGCTATCGTAAAACCGTGCGGGAAATCGAAAAGAATACTGGCTATGACTTTTTCTCAGTTTTGCCCGCAGATGTGCAAGAGGCGATCGAAAATCGCATAGACCAGCCTTAGCTCAGACAGAATCAACCATACGGCTGTACGCTTCAACATCATGGAAAAAACGTCCCCAGACCTCAGTAACTTCAGAAAGCTCGTTTTCAGTTATTGGATCAACTTTTGCTATTCGCTCAAAACTCAGAGTTACATCATAGCCCGCCTCATTTTTATAGGTTGTACCACGAGAATTTCCATATTCTAGGGCTTTGTTCAAAAGGAAACTGCGGAAAGATCGGAATCCCCGTCTCTTCAGAGCGGGGAGGAAGAGCGACTTAGAGGGGTTTTAACCCCCTACTCCGTGAGGCAAA
>JAYUSV010000441.1:0-11846 GCA_043755495.1 Synechococcales cyanobacterium | reverse complement strand
GATGGTGATGCCACGAAGAAAGATGGTGATGCTATGAAACAAAGCCCAAGCCCAACAACCAAGTCATAGATTAGACTTAATGAGAGGCAGGTTTACTCATAAAATCTGCCTACACAGAATTTCTATATTATTAGGAAGCAAACAAATGAATGATTTTATATTAGGTAGGCGGCAACTCCTATATTTAGGACTAGGTATGATCGGAACAGGATTAACAACCGCATGTGGAATTGTCTCTAATAAAGATCAGGGAGGGGCAATGAAAGCCGATCAAGCCTCTAGTGCAAATGCAAAAAGTTCTACCAATAATAGTGAGTTTAAATCGCCCTTGGTACAAGCGAAAAAACCTGCTGGTGCAGAATTACAAGAATTTCAAGGGATCCAGGAATGGTTGAACTCTACCCCACTTACCAAATCAGATCTTCAGGGTAGTGTCGTTCTGCTCCAATTTTGGACATTGGGCTGCATTAACTGTCAGCGTACCTTACCCTATGTCACCAGTTGGCATCAGCAGTTTGCAGCACAGGGGCTAAAAATTATTGGTGTGCATACACCAGAGTTTGCTTTTGAGCGCAAAGTGAGCAATATCCAAACCGCAATGAAACGTCATGGCATCAATTATCCGGTGGCTGTGGATAATGGCTTCAAAACTTGGCAAGCTTACAAAAATGAATATTGGCCACATTTATTTTTAGCCGATCGCCAGGGTGTGATCCAATACGATCATATTGGTGAGGGTGCTTATTCAGAGACTGCTCAAATGATTCAGAAATTATTGAAGTCATGACTAATTCCTTGTTGTCTGTCAGTTTGGCCTTTAGCGGTGGGATTCTTACAGTCTTGTCCCCTTGTATTTTGCCAGTTTTACCGATCATTATTGGTCGATCACTACAGTCTCATCGCTATGGCCCAACTGCCTTGGTTACTGGCTTAGTTGGGGGATTTGCAGTAGCGGGCAGTCTGTTAGGTTTGGCGGCTAGCTGGATCCCAGATTTTTCTGATACACTCAGATTGATCGCCATCTTGATCTTATTGGCGTTGGGTTTGTTATCAATTTTCCCTACATGGGGCTATCGATTTTTTAGATATTTCTCGATTAACTTTAAGAATCCAACCTCACTGGGATTAGCTGGTGAGTTTTGGCTAGGTAGTCAGCTTGGACTTTTGTGGACACCCTGCGCTGGGCCGGTGTTAGCCAGCATTCTACTACTGGCAGCAGCTCAGCATCAACCATTCCAAGCTTTTGGCATGTTGTTGGTGTATGGACTGGGAGCTGGACTGCCCATGCTGTTATTCGCTTATGGTGGTCGCTATTTAAGTAAACGTCTGTTACAGTTACGATCGCACTCCAACAATATTCAGAAGATTGGCGGCATGATGATTGTCAGCACCGCGATCGCGATGCTTTTAGGACTGGATGTGAAGATCCAGCTTTGGTTGGCTCCATTGTTTCCAAATTTATCCATTTAAAATGCTATGGCTACACCAAAAAAATCTCCACCAATTCTCCATCAACAGTTAATAATAAAACTATTCCACGGTATTATTGTCGTTAGCCTGATCTTAATGATCGGCAGTGGTTTACAAATTTATAATGCCACACCAGTATTTGGTGGCAAAAGTGGCTGGCAATTTCCGGAATTTTTAACTCTTGGTCATTGGTTAGCTGGTGGCCGTGATTGGCATTTTGCCATGATGTGGGTGTATTCATTTAATTTATTGATCTATGGTATTTACATTCTTCTGACCAAGCGGTGGAAAAAGCGTTTTGTTTCTGGTAGCGATGTGCAGGTACTGAAAAATGGCCAAAACCCCAAACGAAAAGCTTATGCTTGGCATCGCCTAATTTATACTGGCATTATTCCAATTTTGATCTTGTCGATCGCCAGTGGGTTGGCCATGTATAAACCAGTGCAGCTTGCTTGGTTAGCTGGCTTGTTTGGTAATTGGCAAACTCTGCGCACTATTCACTTCATTACGGTGCCGATTTCGCTGTTATTTATGATAGCTCATGTGTTGATGGGCTTAAAAGTTGGTGGGATGAGAATTGTGCGATCGATGTTTGTGTAAATAATTTTGAATTTTAGAGCCTGAATTCTAGAGATTACTATGAATCCTAATTTAATGAGTCGGCGACAGTTGCTACAGTTATCTGGGTTATCGGGGATTAGTTTATTGCTCAATGGTTGTCGTTCTGCCGACTTTGCAGAGGGAATTGGAAATGCGATCGATCCGCTGAATCAAAGAGTAGAAGAACTGTTGCTCAGACCCCAAGCCCTAGCACTAGAATATCCAATTAGCTCGATCGAACCCCAAGCATTGATCGTTAATCCTAAAAAAACTGCCCCTGTCATTAATCCTGATACCTTTAAATTAATTATTGATGGGGCAGTGAATCAACCGATGCAGTTGAGCATGAGTGATCTGCGAAAAATACCTTTGCAATCAATGGTCATTCGGCATGTTTGCGTAGAAGGTTGGGCAGCGATCGTTCAATGGGGCGGAGTGCGGCTGCGAGATTTAATTGCTCTGACACAACCTCAAGCTTCAGCCCGCTATGTGTACTTTACCTCTGGGGACGGCTATTATGAAAGTTGGGATATGCCTTCGGCACTACATCCCCAAACTTTGTTGGCCTATCAAATGAATGGTCAGCCATTACCTGTAGATAATGGCGCACCGCTGAGGTTAGCTGCTCCTATTAAGCTGGGTTACAAACAAAGCAAATGGGTAACTAAGGTGACTATCATGAATCAGTTACCCAGCAAAAAAGGCTATTGGGAAGATCAGGGCTATGAGTGGTTTGGGGGGCTGTAGCTTATTCCCGTAAAGCATAGCCTACTCCTCGCACTGTATGGATTAGACGTTTTTCGTTTGGCTCCTCTAACTTCAGTCGCAAATAGCGCACATAAACCTCAATAATGTTGGAATCTCCAAGAAAATCATAACCCCAAACATTTTCGAGGATTTGATCGCGGGTAAATACCTGTCGAGGGTGACTCAATAAATATTCCAATAAATCAAATTCTTTAGCGGTTAGCTCGATCGCCCTTTGACCACGCCGGATTTCTCGTGTCCGTCGGTTTAAGCTCAAATCTTCAAACTGCAAAACATCTTCTTCTGATTCCTGATTGCGTCGCAGATGAGCGCGGATTCTGGCTAGTAGTTCCTCAATGCTAAATGGTTTAACCACATAGTCATCGGCTCCAGCATCTAGACCGGTAATGCGATCGGCTACTTCATCACGAGCCGTCAACAAAATAACTGGGATTTTACTCCCCGTTGCCCTTAAACGACGACACAACTCCACACCGGTTAAACCGGGAAGCATCCAATCCAAAATCGCTAAATCTGGTTCTGACTCCCGTGCCAAAGATAGCCCCGACATGCCATCATGCGCCACACTGACCCGATAGCCCTCGCTACTCAACTCTAGTTCGATAAAGCGAGCAAGTTTAATTTCATCTTCCACCAACAAAATATGTGCCATCGTTATTTCCCTAAAGTATCCTAACTTGTCCGTCAAAACATTAAGAAAGTTCACAAAATCATCAACTTTCGTTTATTGTATTTCTTTTTTGATGGTTTCAGTATATTTGTATTTAATGAGCAGTACAAAATATTGGCTATTCACTAAATGAATTAGGAGCCAATTTTTTACACTGCTCAGATTACTACAGATTTTTCTGATAAATTCAATCGACATCGTTTAGAGTTGTCTACCCGCTTCTACAGCAAGGTGAGAGTCGGGTAATTCACGCGCCCTTCTCAAAGGCTCCTTTTAAACGATTTAGAAATACTTGTAGCATATCTAGTTCAGTCTGATTCAATTGACCAAAACATTTATCTAAATATTCGAGATGAATCGGGAAAACAACCGCAAAGATCTTTTCTCCAGCAGGCGTGAGTTTCACTATCATCATCGGCTTATCGGCTGGGGTTTCACGAGATATCAATCGATCTTCGGCCAAAGAATCTAGCACTTCGATTAGATCAGAATGATTAAACAAAGTCTTTGCATTCAATTCCACCAAACTCATGCCAGGAGTATTGCCAAGAGTAGCAACTACATCAAACTGTTCAGCAGATAAACCAAACTGCTGAACATCTCCCGCAACTCCTTGATAAAAAGCATCACGAGTGTTTACCAATTCGCGTAAGACAGCAAATGGTTTAATAGGTGCTTTTGGATGAGGAGATGAGGGAACAGTCATGATGGAAATAAAAAACAACTATCTCAAAGATTCAATCAGCACTCATAGGATACCCAGATCAGAAGCGAAGCAAGGTGAATCTATGCAAAATAACTTACTAATTTCCAGCCCCCTCCAAAGAGGAGGCAGGTAGCAATTTAGGCCGGGACATCTTGAGTACCCTTCACCCCAGCCCTCTCCCACAAGGGGAGAGGGAGCAGCGGAAAATCCGGTCTTGGGGTTTTCCCAAGTGGAGGACTTTTACAAGACAAGAGACTTCGTTTTGCGCTCCGGCTCCCCTTCTCCCACCTTGGGAGAAGGGGTTGGGGGATGAGGGTCTTTCAATGCTATCTTTAAAGTCTTTGTCCCGCTTTGAGTTGATACCCGAGGGGGCAAGAATTATTAAACGCCGACGGCTTCTTTGGCGGCGTACATTACTTCTAGAGTAATTTCGGCCATCTCTCTTTCCCGCGCAAACTTCTCAGTGTTGCGCTTGACTTTGCCTCGGACAAAACCAGGGATTTTGTTCAGTTCGCCTTGAGCTTCGCGGCTCCAAGATAAATCACCATCTGCCGAAATGCCTTTAGTGATTACTTCCTTGGTATCGTGACCGCCAAAGATTTCTAAGAGATGATCTTCCATGCCCAGAGTGAAGGAATTATAGATGAGATCGACGATTTGGTTGCTGCCTTCGTAGCCCAAAAATGGCTTGTAGCCGATCGGGTAATTTTGGATATGAATTGGTGCCGAAATAACACCACAGGGAATATCTAGACGTTTGCCCACATGACGCTCCATCTGGGTACCAAAGATTGCCGATGGCTCGGATTTAGCGATTGCATCACCCACCACAGCATGGTCTTCGGTAACGATAATTTCGTCACAGAAGTCTTTGACTTCTGCCCGGAACCATTCTTCATCATGCTTACAGAAAGTACCAGCCCAGACTACATGAATACCCATTTCTCTGGTCAAAACTTTAGTGATCGCAGCAGCATGAGTGGCATCGCCATAGACCACGGCTTTTTTGCCGGTAAGATTTTGACAGTCGATCGATCGAGAAAACCAGGCTGCTTGGGAAACATGCAAAGTCTGATCTTCGATGTATGGCTCGTAATTTACATCAGCACCTTGAGCCACCAAGATTTTTTGGATAGCACGAATGCACTTGGCTGTTTCTACAATCCCCATCGGTACGATGTCTACGTAGGGCATTTGGAATTCAGATTCTAGAAACTGGGCAGTCAAAGGGCCTAATTCTCGATAAGGTACTAAGTTAAACCAAGCTTGGGGCAAGTTCTTCAAGTCTTTAACGGAGGCTTTATCAGGAATAATTGCATTGATAGTAATACCCAAATCAGCCATCAACCGCTTTAGCTCAGTGCAGTCATGGTGATTATGGAATGCCAACGTGGAGATGCCAATGATGTTTACCGAAGGCTTTTCGGTTTTGGTCAAGCCCAAGTTGCCCTGCTTACGGGCTTTGGCAACATAGAACTGGACGATCTGCTGGAGAGTTCGATCGGCTGCTTGCAGCTCATTAAACCGATAGTGGTTCACATCCGCCAAAATCACATCACAGACAGTATCCATCGCCGCCCGTTCGACGAAATTCGCCAGATCTTCTTGCAGAATACTGGAAGTACAGGTGGGAGTGAGCACAACTAGATCAGGGTGTTCTTCGCCATCTTTGCGAGTGATGTTGTCTACGACCTTTTCTTGCGAACCACGGGAAAGCACATGCCGATCGACCACGCTGGTAGTCACGGGGGTAAAGTCCCGTTCGCGTTCTAACATCGATCGCATTACGTTGAAATAATCATCGCCTAGGGGTGCATGCATAATTGCATGGACATTTTTGAAGGAGGTGGCCACGCGCAAAGTACCGATATGAGCGGGACCGGCGTACATCCAATAGGCTAGTTTCATAAAAAATCTTCTCTTTGTCTGGGCGATGGAGTGTGTCCTATTTTCGCAATTGGGTGGGGAATCGATCGAAATTGAGACAAAAGTTATCTATTTAGATACCAACATCAATGACCATAATCACAAGGCCAAGCAATACCAGAATTCAGACCTATTGCCTTTTTTAGTTTGCCAGAGTATAATTCCTGAACAAAAAACCAAGTATCACTTTAAGATTCTCACGTCAGATTAGTCTGCTAAAATAGATTTGAGTCGATCTACTCAATGCCGCAGGCATTAACACAAGCAGTTGGTTTAGCTTAAAATCACTAACAACATGAAATTCACAATGAAAAAAAGTATCGCAACTCTAACTGTACTATGTGCATCCGCCACTGTTATGGGAGTTATCCAACCAGCAAGTGCGCAAGTAGGTAATTCTATAATCGGCCCATCGGTAGCATTTGGTTCAGGTAACACCGTTTTTGGGATTGATTCCAAATTCGGCGTGGCAGAAAGTATCTCAGTCCGTCCGGCTGTCTACTTCGGTAACGGTAATACTCTATTTGGCTCTGCCGTTACTTACGACTTCAACCTGCCAAACGCAGGCGCTAACAAAATAACTCCTTTCGTTGGTGGTTCATTGTTTTTTGGTTCAAACAGTGGTAACTCATCTGTTTTCAGTATCTTGGGTGGAGCTGACTTTGATGTATCTGACACCATCCAGCTAAAAGGAGCGGTTAATGTGCCTATCAACAGCGGTGGTGGTGGGTCTACCTTCGTGACCATCGGAGCCGGATTCAAATTCTAAGTCGAAATTTTCTTTTAGCTAAAAATCGACCGGAGCATCTAGATCGAGCCACGTATATATAGGTGGTAGATGCACCCTGATTAACCGCTCTAGCGCCACTGGCACTAGGGCGATTTTTTTTGCCAACTTCAGAAATTTTCAAAACATCCCGGTAGAGATCGATCGACCGCGTATGTATAGGTGGTAGATGCACCCTGATTAACCGCTTTAGCGCCACTGGCACTAGGGCGATTTTTTTTGCCAACTTCAGAAATTTTCAAAACATCCCGGTAGAGATTGATCGACCGCGTATACATAGGTGGTAGATGCACCCTGATCAATCCCTCCAACCTTCGGGTTGGGGGCTTTTTTTTGTTTAATATCCCAGGCGGATATCTGCACTGTGAAACAAGGTGGTCGATCAATAGATTTTTCTAGATAATAAAGAGAGGCAGTACTTCAGCCCCCAAAATTTCATGAACTCCTCCGAAAATAACGCCATCACCACTTACAGCCAAGAAGACATCCAACAGATCTTAAACTTGGCACTGACCAGAAAAAACACCACTGGCGATCTGGAATTTTCGCATCAGCAATTAGTCGAGATCGCTGATGAGATGGATATTGACCTCAGCACCCTACAAGCAGCAAAACTAGATTGGGCAAAAACTCAGAGCAGCAGCCAACAAAAAGCCGAATTCGATCAATACCGTCACCAACAGTTTCAAAAAGGACTCGGACGCTTCGCTATCACCAACACTTTTTTAATAGGAATTAACGTCGTTGCAGTTGGTGGCACCGGCTTTTTGTGGTCTGTGGGCATATTGGGTTTCTGGGGACTGAGCATGGCACTCAACGGCTGGAATGTTTACCAACTAAAGGGGGAAGAATACGATCGAAAGCTTCAGAACTGGATTAGCAAACGCAAAATTCGCAAAACAGTCCACAGCACCATCGCTAAATTTCTACCCGGCGACCAGTAGTTGGCTAGCTAGCGAACAGTCTGTCTAACAGCAAATCTGGTATATTGATCAGTCTGATATATTAAGAAAATTGTACATAGCCCCCTCTTCATTTCAGCTATACACCATGAACCACAACAACTCCCACCAAAATAGCCAACTCCCACACCACCAAACCTACGATGGTCAAAGGTGGCTAGTAGAAGAAAGAGACGCTTGTGGAGTAGGGTTCATTGCATCACCAGCCGGTCAACCAACCCATAAATTGATAGCGCAGACCTTAACGGCTCTGACTTGTATGGAGCATCGGGGTGGCTGTAGCGCCGATCGAGACTCTGGGGATGGCGCAGGAATTTTATCGGCAATTCCCTGGCCACTGTTTACAGCCTGGGGACAAGAACAGGGCTTAGATTTAAGCGGCACCTTGGCGGTGGGCATGGTGTTTTTACCGCAAAATGCCGAGGCTAGGTCGATCGCCAAAGAAGTCGTGGCCAAAATTGTCGGTGACGAAAAACTGCGCTTGGTTGGTTGGCGAACTGTACCAGTGAAACCAGAAGTACTGGGAGTGCAGGCTAAAAGCAACTGTCCCTACGTCGAACAGATAATTATTGCCGGTGAATTGACTGGGGACGAGTGGGAAAGACAGTTATATTTGGTGCGTCGCAAGATAGTCAAAGTCTTAAAAGACCACAGAGAAGTAATTCCTGGGGATAATTTTTACATTTGCTCCTTGTCTGGACGCACCATTGTATACAAAGGCATGGTTCGATCGGCAATTCTTGGTGATTTCTACCCAGACTTGACCAATCCTTTATTTGCCAGTAACTTTGCGGTGTATCACCGCCGCTTTAGCACCAATACTATGCCCAAATGGCCGCTGGCTCAGCCGATGCGGATGCTCGGTCACAATGGCGAGATCAATACTCTGTTGGGCAACATCAACTGGATGACAGCGCGAGAAAAAGATTTAGATCATCCAGTCTGGAACGATCGACTGCAAGAACTGCAACCAATTTTGAACTTAGATAACAGCGACTCTGGCACTTTAGATAACGTGCTAGAACTCATGGTACATTCTGGCCGTAGCCCGATCGAAGGCTTGATGGTGATGGTGCCAGAGGCTTATAAGAATCAGCCGGAGCTAGATCAGTATCCAGAGATTATAGATTTTTACGACTATTACAATGGCTTGCAAGAGTCTTGGGATGGCCCAGCTTTGCTAGCTTTTAGTGATGGCAAAATTGTGGGAGCGGCTTTGGATCGGAATGGTCTGCGGCCTGCTCGGTACTGCATCACCAAAGACGGCTATATAGTGGTGGGTTCCGAAGCTGGGGTAGTGGATCTGCCGATCGACACCATTGCCGAAAAAGGTCGCTTAGGCCCAGGTCAAACCATTGTGGTGAATTTAGAAACTCATGAAGTGCTGCACAACTGGGAAGTGAAGCAAAGAGTGGCACAGTCATTGCCCTATGGAGCTTGGTTGAAGCAGTATGGTCAAAAGCTAGAGCCGCAGGCATTTGCTACCAAAAGCAATATCGACCCCGAAAAACTAGTGCAGCAACAGACTGCCTTTGGCTACACGTTAGAAGATGTGGAAATGATCGTTAATGACATGGCAGAGAACGGCAAGGAGCCGACTTTCTGCATGGGCGATGATATTCCTTTGGCTGTGCTATCTACCAAGGCTCACCCGCTGTATGACTACTTTAAGCAGCGCTTTGCCCAAGTAACTAACCCGGCGATCGATCCACTGCGCGAAAAACTGGTGATGTCTTTAGAGATGTCTTTGGGTAAAAAAGGTAACTTGCTAGAAGCCAAGCCAGAAATGGCTAATCAGCTTAAGCTCCAGAGTCCGATCTTGAACGAGGCAGAACTAGAGCTGATCAAGGATTCGTCGCTTCAAGCAACAGTAGTTTCCACGCTCTACAAAATTGATGGGGACTTAACCGCTACCGTAGCCAAAGTAACAGCAGCAGCCCTAGCCGCAGTGCAAGCTGGTAAACAAATTGTGATTTTGAGCGATCGATCCGCCGGACTGGATGCCAACACCACATACTTGCCACCAATGATGGCGATCGGTGCTGTTCACCATCATTTGATCAAGCTGGGTCTACGCAGTCAGGTTTCGTTGGTGGTTGATACCGCTCAATGCTGGAGTACTCATCACTTTGCTTGCTTAGTAGGCTATGGAGCCTCGGCCATCTGTCCTTATTTAGCATTGGAGTCGGCCAGAAATTGGTGGAACTCAGTAAAAGTACAAAATGCGATTCAGCGGGGTGAAACTACGATTTCGATCGAACAAGCCCAAACCAATTACCGCAAGGCAGCAGAAGATGGCTTGCTCAAGATTCTCTCCAAAATGGGGATTTCTTTGCTATCTTCCTATCATGGAGCACAGATTTTCGAGGCGATCGGCATCGGTGGTGATTTGTTAGAAATGTCTTTTCGAGGCACTACTTCTCGGATTGGTGGTCTGACTTTGGCTGGTGTAGCGAAAGAAACCTTGCAGTTCCACCATCGCGCTTTCCCAGAAGCTACCAAAAAACTAGAGAATCTAGGATTCTTTAATTACCGTCCTAGCGGTGAGTTCCACATGAACAGCCCCCAAATGGCTAAGGCACTACACAAAGCAGTGAATGCCTACCAAACCCAGGAAGGCTACGATCATTATGAACTCTACAAAAAGTATGTCCAAGATCGCCCAGTAACCGCACTGCGAGACTTATTAGATTTCCAGAGCGATCGCACGCCTATTTCGATCGATGAAGTAGAGTCGGTACAGGCAATTGTGAAACGATTCTGCACTGGCGGCATGTCTTTGGGCGCATTATCGCGGGAATCTCATGAGGTGTTAGCGATCGCCATGAACCGCTTAGGAGCCAAGTCGAACAGCGGTGAAGGCGGTGAAGACCCAGTACGCTATAAGGTTTTAAATGATGTGCAAGATGGCATTTCAGCTACCTTGCCCCACCTCAAAGGTCTGCGCAACGGTGATACGGCTTTAAGTGCAATCAAACAAGTGGCTTCAGGGCGCTTTGGTGTTACGCCCAAATATCTGATGAGCGCCCAGCAGATTGAAATTAAGCTGGCTCAAGGAGCAAAACCCGGTGAAGGTGGTCAGTTACCAGGTAAAAAGGTCAGTCCTTACATTGCAATGCTGCGTCGATCGAAGCCCGGTGTAACTCTGATTTCTCCACCACCCCACCACGATATTTACTCGATCGAAGACTTAGCTCAACTCATCTTTGACCTCCACCAAATCAACCCAGCCGCCCGAGTATCGGTGAAGTTAGTAGCTGAAATTGGGATTGGCACAGTTGCCGCAGGTGTGGCCAAGGCAAACGCCGATATTATCCAAATCTCTGGTCATGATGGCGGCACCGGCGCTTCTCCATTGAGTTCGATTAAACATGCTGGTACTCCTTGGGAACTGGGTTTGACCGAAGTTCATCGAGTGTTGATGGAAAATAAACTGCGCGATCGAGTACTCCTACGAGTCGATGGTGGCCTAAAGTCTGGCTGGGATGTGATTATTGCGGCTTTAATGGGTGCAGAAGAGTTTGGCTTCGGTTCAGTGGCGATGATTGCCGAAGGCTGCATTATGGCGCGGGTCTGTCATACCAACAACTGTCCAGTAGGTGTGGCTTCTCAAAAAGAAGAACTACGCAAGAGATTTCCTGGTATCCCAGAACAAGTTGTAAATTTCTTCTACTTTGTTGCCGAAGAAGTGCGTAGTCTGTTGGCGACTTTGGGCTATCGATCGATCAATGATATCGTCGGCCGCGCTGATCTGTTTGTAGAACGCAATGATGCAGAGTTGACGAAGGTACCAGGATTAAACCTGAACTGTCTGACTCAGTTGCCCAATACCAAGGTCGATCGATCTTTCTTACAGCATGGCAATGTTCATACCAATGGGGATGTCTTAGATGACCAGATTTTGGCGGATGCTGAAATCCAGGAAGCTATCCAGAACCAAGGAGCTGTGAGTAAGAG
>JAYUSV010000440.1:0-11875 GCA_043755495.1 Synechococcales cyanobacterium | reverse complement strand
AGCACCCTCTATCTCTTCTGACCTGAATACTTACAACAAGTGGTGCAAATTTCCGGACTTTCTTCGAGTGGTTTAGAGAGAGAGAAGATCTGGAAAATGAATCTAGAAATGGGCAGAGCAATCTATCAGACTTGTTGATGAACTTCACCATCTTAGATAATGAAATCAATAATCATGAAAAGATAAAGTCAATGGATGCTGTTCCAGAGTATCAACGAAATATCCAATATCTCTATTGGAAGCGGTCATGTGAAACTTCCATGAAGGAAATTTTTGGTTATGACAGCAGTATTTACAAGGATTTCTCAGCAGTTGCCAGCACTCCATATACAAATGTTGATTTATTAACACAGATCCTACTAAATGCAAAAGATCATATCAGATCAAAAATTAGTCAATTGTCTCATTCTCACGAAGAATTTAATAAAGACCATCAACTTGAGATGGTAAGAAATTCTTTACAGAAACTCTTGCCAGAATTTACTGATTTCAATATTCGCCGAAGCCCTTTAAGAATGGAGGTAAAAAAGAATAATAAAGTCATGACAATCAATCAGCTTTCTGATGGTGAAAAATGTTTAATTGCTCTCGTCGGCGACTTAGCCAGAAGAATGGCAATTGCTAACCCCATGAAAAAAAATCCCCTAGAAGGTAATGGTGTCGTGTTGATTGACGAAATTGATTTACATCTTCATCCGAAGTGGCAAAGAACTGTAGTTTCTAAATTAACAGAAGTTTTCCCAAATTGTCAGTTTATTATTTCAACACATTCACCACATGTGATTAATCATGTGCAACCAGAAAATATTTTCATGTTAAAGCAAACCAATGAAGGAATTGTTGCAACGCACCCTTCAAAATCTTATGGAAATAATGCCGATCGAATCCTAGAAGACTTAATGGGTCTGGAAACCACTCGACCAGACGAAGTTTTTCAGGAACTCAGAAATATTTTTAGTCTCATTGGTAGTAATTCTTTATCAGATGCTGTTGAAAAGATAGCTGAGCTAAAGAAAAAAATTGGCACCGATCCTGAGATAGTCAAAGCTGAGGTGTTGCTCGCCAGAAAGGAAATTATTGGCAAATGAAGCACATCATCAAGCACTCCGAGCCGATCGAGTTCAGCAAATGGAAACAACAAGCTAACAAAGACTGGCAACCCACGTATGATATTTTGGGTGGCGATATCAAAAAATCAGTCAAGGCATCGCTCATGAAAGAGCAGGGCTATATTTGCTGCTACTGCGAACAACGTCTAGAGATCAACGATTCACACATTGAGCATTTTCAGCCTCAACATGACCCGGCAGTTGATGCCTTAGACTACAGCAATATTCTTTGCTCTTGCCAAGACCGACTAAAGAAAGGAGATCCACGCCATTGTGGCAACCTCAAACTGGACTGGTTCGATCAAGCACTCCTGATTTCACCATTAGAGCCTGGTTGCGAAGAAAGATTTCACTTCAGAACCAGTGGCTTTAAATTAAGTCACCCCATAGAAGAACAGTCCCAAACAGAAAACCCATTCCTACTACTTGGAACCAACTGGACTCTTCACCCGAGTGGCCCGATTCACCAACTTCTCACCCTCCCGCTGCTTCTTCCCACGCCAGAGAATCCGAATCGGTGTACCCTTGAACCCCAACTGCTGCCGCAACTGATTCTCCAAATAGCGGCGATAGTTATCATTAAAACGAGTCGGATCATTCACAAACAAAGCGATCGTCGGCGGCTGAGAACTCACTTGAGTACCGTAGTAAATCTTACCCTGCTTACCACCAGCCATCACCAACGGATTATGCCAACTTGCAGCCTCTTCCAGCACCTCATTGATCACGGCAGTACTCACCCGTCGCCGATGCTGCTCCACCGCCCGATCAACCACCGGCAAAATCTCTCTCACCCGTTGACCATTCAAGGCGCTGACAAAAATATTCTCAGCCCAATCCGTAAAGTTCAACCGAGTTTCAATTTCCTTCTGATATTCATAAATAGTGTAAGAATCCTTCTCTACTGCATCCCACTTATTCATTACCACCACACAAGCCCGACCCTCTTCGATAATCCGGCCAGCCAACTTTTGATCTTGCTCAGTCACCCCATCGGTAGCATCCAGAACCATCAACACCACATCAGCCCGCCGAATCGCCTTAAAGGCTCGGTTGATTCCAAAAAATTCTGGCCCATAATCCACATTCTTTTTCTTGCGAATGCCAGCAGTATCAATTAAGCGATACTTCTTGCCGTCTACTTCTAGCATGGTATCAATCGCATCCCGAGTAGTCCCCGAAATGGGGCTAACAATCGATCGATTCTCGCCTAAAAAGGCATTTAGCAAACTAGATTTGCCCACATTAGGCCGTCCAATAATCGCAATCCGAATTTCTGGATCTTCTTCGTCATCCACAGTATCTGGCAGCTTCTCAATCATGGCATCTAGCAATTCACCAGTACCGTTACCGTGAATACTAGAAATCGCAAAGGGTTCACCCAAACCCAAGCCCCAAAAATCTGCCGACTGCAATAAGCCAGTGGTTTCCGATTCACATTTGTTAACGGCCAGCAAGACTGGCAATTTTTGGTGGCGCAGCCAAGTGGCAATTTCTTCGTCACCGGCAGTACAGCCCATCTGGCCATCAACGACCATAATGGCGATGCTGGCTTCGCTAAGCGCGGCAAAAGCCTGTTCACGAATCAAAGGCAAAAACTCGGTTTCGTCATCAAAAACCAAACCGCCGGTATCGACTACGGTATATTCTCGATCGCCCCAGAAAGCTCGGCGATAAGTTCGATCGCGGGTAACACCAGCTTCATCGTGAACGATCGCGTCTAATGCGCCTGCTAGCCGATTGACCAAGGCAGATTTGCCCACGTTGGGGCGACCGATGATAGCAACGATTGGTAAGGACATATTGTAAGTAGGAAAGGAAAGATTGTGGTGGTCGATGGTCTGGCAAAAGACGCTGCTGTACCGTTGGAGGTTGAGGTATGCAAACCGCAAGGTCATTTGCCAGACTCACGCCAGGAGGCGAAAGTAGACTGTTGATGCTGCGGATCTGGCTACTGCGAATTTTGGATCATATCATAAGATGACATAGATTTTCCAACAGATTCATGAAGCTGTTCTGTTGATTGCTAATTTCAATGCTGGCGGTGGTTGTGATAAAATCGTTGACAACTTTTATACAGACAAGGTTATAGATATGGCTGCTCAAATTATTTTGGCTAAGCTTCCCGAAGCCTATGCTTTCTTTAATCCTTTGGTGGATGTATTGCCAATTATTCCGTTATTTTTCTTGGCTTTGGCCTTCGTTTGGCAAGCTGCCGTGGGTTTCCGCTAAATTGTATGATTGGGGGCCTGTCCCCCTTCTCATACATCTAGAATTTCAGTAGTATTTCGACCAAAGGAGCGGGTATCATTTCTCCGCGCATATCCAGAATTTGTACGACTATCAGATAGGCGATAGCCAAGGCTAGTGAAATTGCGCCAGTGGTCACGGCAATTATTTTTGATCGATTCATGAATTCTCCTGGAAGCATTTAAACAGTAATTTGTAGATTCTGAGAACAGTGTATTTCCCCAAGTGTTTAGATTAGCCGCTCAGCATGATACTTCAGGTGATCAGCAATAAACGTAGAAATAAAATAGTAGCTGTGATCATAACCTTCCTGCATCCGTAGATTGATAGATTGGTTAGATACGGTACAAGCCTGAACAAATTGATTCTCTTGCAAAGATGATCCGCTTCCGCGCATTAACTGTTCTACCAAAAACTTGTCTGCTGAGCCTTGATCGATCAAAATCGGGAATGGCACCTGATATTGTTTAACTAATTCTGTTGCATCATAGTTTTGCCATAGTGCTTGGTCATCCCCCAAATAATTGCTGAAAGCCTTTTGCCCCCAGGGACTATCGATCGGATTCACAATTGGCGCAAAAGCCGAGATTGATCGATACAGCCCCGGATTCCTTAAACCACAAACCAAAGCCCCATGACCACCCATGGAGTGCCCAAAAATCCCCTGTCGATCGCTCACCGGAAAGTTAGCCCTTATTAGCTCCGGTAGCTCTTGAGTAACATAGCTATACATATTGTAGTGATTTCGCCAAGGCTCCCGAATAGCATCTACATAAAAACCCGCTCCACTACCCAAATCGTCATCTAAATCTTCATTGGCAATGCCCGTATTACGAGGACTAGTATCGGGCATGACCAACAACAAACCATGCTGAGCAGCAAACTGCTGCGCCCCGGCCTTAGTAATGAAATTTTCGGGAGTACAAGTTAGCCCCGACAAAAAATACAGTACGGGTAGATTAGCAACTGGACTGGGTGGCTGATAAACCGCAAATTTCATCAGACCATTACAAACCTGTGACTGATGCTGATAAAACCCGACATTACCACCGAAGCAGCGAGATAGAGAAATTGTTTCGATAGTCATAAAATCACCAAATAGAACCAATGGTTTACCTCACCAAACGTTGAGCCTGTAACACCCAGCGCTGTACTCGATCGACCGTGGGGGTCAAATCATTGCGTTGCAGCACCGCTACATGGAGCCGCAGAACCGATCGATGTAACTGACTCACCGGAGTGAGCGCTAACTGCCCTACCGAGGCAATCCCAGCGTGCAGCAGCAAGCCACAGTAGTCGCAGCCTACACTCGATAACTGTGCCAAGCTAGCCATTGCAACCACCTTTTGAATATGGCGAGGATGATGACCCAGACTGGTAGCCAGAGCAATCTGCTGATCATTCGACAGCTCCACTAACTGTCGAGTTTCGGTCAAACCCACCTCATCTAGATCCCGACCCAAATTGGGGTCTAGACCAGGCAGATCCATAATTAGCCAATTACAGCGCATCAGCCCACAATGAGGTTGACCAGTTTACCTGGCACCACAATCACTCTTTTGATCTCTTTGCCTACGATCGATTTTTGCACAATATCAGATTCCCGCACATAGGCTTCGAGTGCCGCAGCATCGCTGGTAGCCGGGACTTGGATGGTACCGCGCATTTTACCCATAACTTGGATGGCGATCGTGATTTCATCAGCGACTAAAGCCGTGACATCAGTAGTTGGCCAAGGCTGTTCATGAACCGAGCCACTTTGACCTGCTTGCTGCCAGAGTTCTTCGACCATGTGCGGTGCAAAGGGTGCCGCCAATAGCAGTAAGGTTTTAATGCCTTCGGCATAGACGGGAGATTCTGGTAGCTTGGCATCGGTCAAAGCATTGCTGAGCTTCATCAACTCCGAGATCGCAGTGTTGAATTGGTAGGCACCACTTAGATCTTCAGTAATTGATTGGATAGCGATGTGGATCGATCGACGCAAATTTTTTTCTTCCTTCGACATTTCACCGATCGCCCCGGCTTTACCCAGATCATATCCAGCTACTAAGCGCCAGACTCTGCCCAAAAAGCGTGATTGACCTTCTACATCTGCCTCATTCCACTCCAGATCTTTCTCGGGTGGAGCTTTGAACAGTACAAACATCCGGGCAGTATCAGCCCCATATTTGGCCAACACATCTTCCGGGTCTACGCCGTTGTATTTAGACTTAGACATTTTCTCGAAAGACAATTCCAAAGCATCGCCAGTATCTGGATCTTTGGGACTACTCGGATCAGCTACGTTAGCAGAGGGAATATATTTACCAGTCTGGGGATTTTTGTAAGTGGTCGATTGCACCATTCCTTGAGTCAACAATCGCTTAAATGGCTCATCAAAGTTCAAGAATTTCTTAGTCCCATCACCACCAGCATCCCGAATTACTTTGGTAAAAAAGCGGGCATAGAGCAAATGCAACACCGCATGTTCCACACCACCTACATACTGATCTACTGCCATCCAGTCATTGGCAATTTCTGGATCAAAGATCGCCTGGTCGTTACCAGCATCCGGGTAGCGCAAAAAATACCAAGAGGAATCCACGAAAGTATCCATGGTGTCTGTCTCTCGTTTGGCAGGTGCTTGACAGCTTGGGCAGGGCACATTCACCCAAGAAGCCAATTGACCCAAGGGGTTGCCGCCTTTGCCAGTAAATTCTACGTCCTCGGGTAAACGCACCGGCAGATCAGCCACTGGCACTGGCACTGCACCACATTTAGCGCAGTGGATAATCGGAATCGGTGCGCCCCAATAGCGCTGACGCGAAATCAGCCAGTCGCGTAACTTAAACTGTACCTTGGCCCGCCCATAACCTTGCTGGTCGGCATAGGCAATGATGTCTTGCTTGGCTTGTAATGATTCCAGGCCGTCAAACTGGCCAGAGTTAATCATTTTGCCTTGGTCAGTATAAGCAGCTTGCAATTCAGTGTTGCCATCTTCCCCCACAATTACCTGATTAATTGGCAACTGATACTGGGTTGCAAACTGAAAATCACGGGTATCGTGAGCCGGTACACCCATTACCGCGCCAGTACCGTAGCTGTATAGAACATAATCGGCAATCCAAATCGGCACAGTTTTGCCAGTAAAAGGATTCAGCGCCATTGCCCCAGTAAACACCCCGCGCTTCGGTTTATCTTCTGCGGTGCGATCGATATCTGTCTGGCTCTGCACTTCTGCGATAAAAGCATCCACCGCGCCCTTTTGAGCCGCCCTAGTCACTTGATTGGTTAAAGGATGCTCGGGTGCCAACACCACATAACTCACCCCATAAACGGTATCGGGACGAGTGGTAAACACGGCAATTTTTTCGCTGCTATTTTCAATCGGAAACTCCAGATCAGCCCCCACGGATTTGCCGATCCAGTTGGTCTGCATCAGCCGTACTTTCTCTGGCCAGCCTGCTAACTGCGAAAGATCGCCCAAAAGCTGCTCAGCGTAGTCAGTGATCTTGAAGTACCACTGTTTCAGCAGTTTCTTTTCAACAATCGCCCCAGAACGCCAAGATTTGCCCTCACCATCTACTTGTTCATTAGCCAAGACGGTTTGATCGATCGGATCCCAGTTCACTGAGCCTTCTTTTTGATAAGCCAAACCCGCTTGGAAAAACTTTAGAAAGATCCACTGAGTCCAGCGGTAGTATTCTGGCGAGCAAGTAGCCACTTCCCGATCCCAATCGATCGACAGACCCAGTTTTTTAAGCTGAGTGCGCATGTGGGCAATGTTTTGGTATGTCCAGGTGGCGGGATGAATATTGCGTTCGATCGCCGCGTTCTCGGCGGGCAAACCAAAGGCATCCCAGCCCATGGGGTGCAGCACCCGGTGTCCCTGCATTCTTTTTTGGCGAGCCAGAACATCGGTGATCACATAGTTGCGCACATGCCCCATGTGCAGGTTCCCAGAGGGATAGGGAAACATAGAAAGGGCATAGTACTTAGGTTTGGCGCTGCTGGTATCGGTTTTGTAGAGTTGCCGATTTTCCCAGTCTTGCTGCCATTTGAATTCGATAGTCTGCGGGCTATATCCGTCAGGAATTGAGCCGGGTTGGTAGGTGTTTTCCATAGATACAAAAATAGCAGAGACAGGTCAGCTATTCACTGTACCTGTCTCTGCGGGCGGTGTAAAGGTTATAAGACAAAATCGGGATGGCCAGATTCGAACTGACGGCATCCTGCTCCCAAAGCAGGCGCGCTACCAAGCTGCGCTACATCCCGACGAGGTTTTAGGCTCTTGCAACTAATATAACCCATATTGGGGGAATCTGTATATTTTTTTAGAATTGTTTCTAGCATTCTACCGAGAAGTCTTTTTCTTACTATTGATTCGGAGGACGAAGCTACGCAAACTTTGGTGTTAGACTTTATCTCTCCGTTGTCCGGGTAGACCAGCAACAAAGGTCATCACACTAAAAATTGTACAACTCTGGTTTTTCCTTTTTGCCTGTCAGCAGAAGGGGACTAAACCTGCCCAGCACTTGTCTGGCAGGTCGCCACGGAGTTTCCCACATCCCGCACTCTTTCTATGAAATCAGCATCGATCCAGCAGCCCACCATCGTCGCCATTGCCACTGCCATGGTTTCACAGCAAGGCAGTGTCGGCATTGTCAGATTGTCAGGAGCCACCGCAATCGATATTGCCAAGCAACTCTTTGTGGCAGCCAGTAAACAGATTTGGGAAAGCCATCGAGTGCTCTATGGTCATATTCAAGACCCTCGAACCAGTGTGATTGTTGATGAAGCACTGTTGATTATGATGGTTGCACCTCGCTCTTACACCCGCGAAGACGTGGTGGAGTTTCATTGTCATGGTGGCGTTATTTGTGTTCAACAAGTTTTACAGCTCTGTCTCGCCGCTGGAGCTAACCTTGCTCAACCGGGCGACTTTACCCTGCGGGCTTTCTTAAACGGTCGCATTGACCTCACCCAAGCCGAAAGCATCAGCGAACTGGTAGGTGCTCGATCGACCGCCGCTGCCTCGGCAGCTTTGGCCGGGTTGCAAGGCAAGTTGCGCCAGCCCATCCAACAAGTACGCGATCGAGCCTTAGATATTTTGGCAGAAATTGAAGCCCAGATTGATTTTGCCGATGACTTGCCACCAATGGATGTCCCGGGGATCTGTGGCCAAATTGATCAACTGAGCCAGACTCTGGTAGCCATTTTGGCCACTGCCGATCGGGGCGAATTACTCCGCACTGGGTTAAAGATTGCCATCATAGGTCATCCTAACGTGGGTAAATCGAGCTTATTAAATGCTTTAAGTCGCACCGATCGAGCGATTGTAACTGACATACCTGGTACTACTCGGGATGTGGTGGAGTCTAACTTGGTAATTGGAGGTATTCCAATTCAGGTGTTAGATACTGCGGGCATCCGGGAAACGGTGGATCGGGTGGAACAAATTGGGGTGGCTCGATCGAAGACTGCGGCTCAGCAAGCTGATTTAGTAATTCTGACCATCGATGGGCAGCTCGGCTGGACAGAGGCTGAGATGGAGATTTACCAGCAGGTACAAGAAAAGCCGTTGATTTTGGCGATCAACAAAATGGATTTAATTGATATACTGCCTGCGTTGCCCGCAGATTTGCCGCACCATTCAGTGGTGGCTTTGTCGGCGCTCAGTCAGGAAGGGATCGATCGGCTAGAAGCTAAAATTGTAGAGATTGCTCAAGCAGGCTCGCTCAGTGCGGCTAACTTAGACTTGGCGATTAATCAGCGACAGGCGGCGGCGTTGACTCAGGCGGCAGCAGCGCTGGAAAGAGTGCAGGAAACCATTAATGGCGATTTGCCCTGGGATTTTTGGACGATCGATTTGCGGGCAGCCATCAAATCTTTAGGCGAAGTTACCGGAGAAGAGTTAGTTGAATCTGTTTTAGATAGAATCTTTAGCCGTTTTTGTATTGGAAAATGAAATTCATTATTAATTTTCTGCTGTTGGCAATTGTCGGAGCTATTGTTGCAGTCAGTGCGGCGGTATTATTTGGTGCTACAGCTTTTACGCCGTTTTGTGGCAATAACTGTCAATCACAAATTAAGTCTACTGTTGTTAATGTGCGGACATCAGCACTCTCTTCCACAAAATCTTCGGCCACGATTCAGGATCTGTTGAAATCTTCGGAGCCTGGGGAGGTGTGGGGCAATAGTGGCATTGTGATGTTCAATGTGGCTACTCAACTAATGGCTACGCGGAATCCGGTAGGTCAGCCTTTGACGGTGGTTCAGAAAAAGTCTTTGCGGCCACTGTTTGGTGAGTTGGTCGATCGGGTGCAGATTAACTATAGTTCTCGGTTGATGGATAGGTGGTCAAATGGTGAGCAAGAAGTCCATGTGGGTGATGTGGATTCGGCAGCACAGACCTATTGCAATCGGATATATGTGCGGGATGTTTATCAGCATACTAATCAAGGACAGCTTTTTCTGCTAGCACATGAACTGGCTCATTCTGCCCAGTGTGAGCGGTTGGGTGGCTCGAATAAGTTTGGTTACAAGTATTTTAAGTCTTACTATGAAGTTGGTAAGCAATATGCTAAAAACCCGCTAGAAAAAGAAGCGCGTTTGATCGCCACAAAGCTAGTTATTAAGGCTTAGAGCATGGCTTTTAATGTTTGTGCTGCGGTCAAATTCAACTCTGGAAAAACAGTTGATATCAAACAATCAGCATCTTTAAAGTCTTGTTCTTCATAGAATCCATCGACCAATTCTAAAATTGTTACTTGTGCAGCTAAAGGATCAACAATCCAGTATTCAGCCACACCTCTAGCAGCGTATTCCGATCGTTTGTGGCGATAATCTCTTTTTTCTTGTCCTTTGCTGACCACTTCTACTAACAGTAATGGTGCTGGCATATCCATCGAAACTATCGATCTTTTTGCCCCAGCTAATTCTTCAGCACCTTCTTCAGAGAGCAAGGCTAAATCTGGCAGCCTTACGCCGACGTGCGTACTATTTACCGCGACTTCTAGACCAATTCGCAAGCGGTAGCTGGGAATACCCAACCCTAAAAACAGCGCAAATAAAAATGAAGCGATTCGTTGATTTATATCACTTTCAGCAGGCATGAGAATCATTTCTCCATTTTCGAGTTCATAGCGCTGGTCAGATCCGTCATCATAAGCCAAAAAATCGGCTAAGGTCATTCTGGAGGTTGCAACAGTCATAAACACCTCGGTTCTTATGTACTTAAAATATTAGCATTTTCTATGAAAGATATCCTTGCACCAAAATATCTGTACCGATCGATCTAAAACTCACCCGCTCTAAATTCAAAGCCCCGGTCATTTGCTCGATCCCTAAGTCGCCCACTGGCTGTGGAGCATGAATACCACCAACGATTTTTGGTGCGACGAAAGCCAACACTTTTTGAACAGCTCCTTGCTGAATTGCTGCTGCGGCTAAAGTACCACCGCACTCCCATAAAACCGAGAGACAACCTCGATCGAATAGAGCCTGCATCACAATTGCTGGGCTAGGGTTTTCGGACAGCAAAATTTCTACGCCCTGTGCTTGCAGTTTTTTTTGTAGTTCCACATCCGCCTGGAGACCGGTCACCACCAAAGTCTTCGCTACCGAGGTATCCCACAGGTTTGCTACAGCGGGTAAATCAAAACTAGGACTGAGGACTACTCGTAATGGATTTGGTTGATCGGCCTGATGACTAGTAAGAAATGGATTGTCTTGGCGCAAAGTGTTGCCACCAGTGACGATCGCATCACAGGTTGATCGCAAACGATGCACATATTCTCGGGATTCGACACTACTCACCCAGGCACTATGACCAGTATCAGTAGCAATTTTGCCATCGAGGGTCATCGCATATTTTAAAATGCCAAAGGACTTTTGAGATAGCATTCGATAGGCAAAAGCTTCGTTTAATTCCTCACAGGCAGCAGATTCCACACCTGCCACCACCTCAATTCCGGCCTGCCGTAGTTTCTCTAAACCGCTACCAGCCACCAATGGATTTGGATCTACCATCCCCACTACCACTCGCCGAATACCAGCAGCAATCACTGCATCACTACAGGGCGGAGTCCGGCCATAGTGATTACAAGGTTCTAAACTCACATAGATAGTTGCCCCTTGAGCCAACTCACCGGCTTGGCGCAAAGCAAAGACTTCAGCGTGGGGCTGACCGGCACCGGGATGAAAACCTTCCCCGACGATCGCCCCATCTTTAACCACCACCGCACCCACCATTGGATTCGGTGCAGTGCGACCTTCGCCGCGTCGAGCTAGAGCGATACAGCGCTGCATCATCTCTTGATCTAGGAGAAGGTCGTTCACAAAAAATTGTCCCGAATTAAAACAAAGGCAGCACCCGGATTTGAACCGGGGGTGGAGGTTTTGCAGACCTCTGCCTTACCACTTGGCGATGCTGCCACCGAGCAATAAGCATAACAAGTTTTGGCGGGTTTAGCGAGTTTTTGCCGATTAATTTTGTAGCGGGGGCAATTACGGCTAAGATTTGATCGCACTTTTAG
>JAYUSV010000439.1:0-3800 GCA_043755495.1 Synechococcales cyanobacterium | reverse complement strand
CTGGCAGTCTTGACCCCACTGCACCCAAGTCCCCTCCTTGCGGCGCAGACGGAGCAACACAACTTCAGGATCAAAATCGGTAGCTGGCTCGGTAGGTGTTGAGGGGGTAATATCGTTCACAGTATTGTACTCAGGTATGTTTTTAAGTTTGGGCACGGCTAAACCAGCACAGCACAGCCAAAGCGCAGTTTATCAGATAAAAAACGCCCACGACCTGTGTTTCTTTCCAGCCGCCCAATTCTAAATGGTGATGAAAAGGAGCCATCCGAAATAGCCGCTGGCCTTTGCCATCAGCATCTTTAGTAGCTTTGTAGTAGCTGACTTGAGCAATTACCGACAGGGCTTCGATAAAGAAAATGCCACTAATTAAAAACAGTGCCCAAAGATTATTAGTAATAATCCCGACTGCTCCTAACGCTCCACCTAGAGCTAAAGAGCCAGTATCACCCATAAATACGCTAGCCTTGTTGCGATTGTGCACCAAAAAACCCAGGTAAGCACCGCTCAAACATACACAAAAAATCGCAATAGCCTGATACTTTCCACCGGCAGCACCAGTAATTGCACCCATAGTCAACAGGGCGATCGCCCCAGTCCCACCAGCTAAACCATCTACTCCATCGGTAAGATTGGTGGCATTACTTTCTGCCAACAACACAAAAATAGCAATTCCCCAAAATATCAGCATGAGAGGCATGGTACTGAGGGGCAGAGAAATCCCTAGTGGCAGGGCAATATTGGCAATGCTAACGGGCTTGGTAAAATAAGCCCATAGACAAAAAAGTACGGCGGCTCCTATTTGTAAGCCCAATTTTCCTTTGGGCTTTAAGCCCTCATTTTTGCGGTTGCTTAAGCTTTTCCAGTCATCTACCCCGCCGATCGCTAAATAGCTAGCAGTCATCAGTGACAAGGCAATTACATCTAAGTTCAACCGTGACCAGACAATGGCAATCAATAATCCGGCGGGAACAACAAAGACCCCGCCCATAGTAGGGGTTCCAGCTTTTTTTAAATGAGCTTTAGGGCCATCTTCTCGAATAAACTGCCCCATTTTTAGCTGGCCGAGCTTAGGCACCGCCACAAATCCTAAAGCAGCTACTGCTCCGGTGGTGGCCACAAAAGGCAAGAAAAAAGAGTTGCTAAAAGTATGGTTGAATTGCCAGTCTAAAAAGACGGTCACAGCAGTTAGCAACGCACCGAGCAAATATAGTAACTGCGAGCCGGTGGGACTAAAACTGCTGCCAGTAGAGGCTTTCTCGTTCATAACTGAAGTAAAAGTAGATGTGGTGGTGCGATCGAAATACCGAAATGGTGATACTCAAAGAATTTAACCACATTAAGCATGACTACCCCTAAATACAGGCAGGGTTATATCTGAAGTCTCCTCAGATAAACCCCACATGTTACGGAAATCACCAAGATCACCCCGCAGAAGTTAGGGGTACCAATTTTAAGCAGGACATTGTTGCCCTCACCCCAGCCCTCTATTGCGACAGTTTTGCCCGAGTGCATTCGGGCACTTGTCTGGCAGTCCCAAAATGGGATAGAGAGCAAGAAACTACGTTTGGTCTCCCAGCCCCTTCTCCCAAGTAGGGAGAAGGGGCTGGGGGATAAGGGCAAGTGCAATATTTCTGTTTTTTTGTTATCTAGTCTTCGTCATCATTGCTGTTGTTGCTATCATCATCATCGCTGGCGGTATTGTCATAATCACCTTCCATGAGGTCGTCGGCAAAGTTATCCGGCGGAAATTCTGGCTGGGTAGTATCGCGGTCATCTCGATCAATCAAGCGACCTTGGGCTTCGAGCCAGTCTAAAATAGATGTTTGTCTTCTGACCGGAATGACCGGAGCAGGCTGAAAGCGGGGACGCTCTGTTAGAGCAGGATTATTGAATGGTTCGGACATGATTGACATCTCCCAGAGTTGGCCGGTATCAAGTTTAGCACTAGGTTCACGTTAAATGTGTCGATCGGGCAGCCAGGCGAGAGTTTTTTATAGAGATTTGTGAAGTGTTACCAAAACTTCCTGGGTAATTTGCTAATTTATGTGATATGTTAATTGCATCTGCGGACATGGCGGAATGGTAGACGCGCTAGTCTTAGGAACTAGTACCTAGTGTGTGGGAGTTCGAGTCTCCCTGTCCGCATACTTTAAGACATGCAGCTCCGATTTATCAAAGCTAGTGTCTCAGACAATTTGAAAAGGATAAGGTAAAGATTTTGAACGTGCGCGGTCGCAAAGTACGCATAGCCAGAAATACCCTGTCTTACACCGGGCGCAGCTCTAAGCCTCGCATGTCCCGGCGGCGTGCTCTGCCCGCTCATTTTTTGGCACCAGATGACAGTGTGAGCGAAACCGCCCATCCCTCTAATGTGTATCCAGGTCTGGTGGATGAGTTTGAGAATGACGAAGAAAACGAAGATCTGCCAGAGATCGCTTATTTCTGGGATTAGTACTTTTGGATATTTATCAACTTGCTCTGCGACCATTACTTTTCAATATTCTGAAGGCCGATCCTGAACAAGTCCATCGATCTTCTTTAGATTATTTAGCTACCCTTGATCGCAGTAAAACTTTTGGATCAGAAATTTTAAAAGCCAGTTGGCGACAGTGGTTTTGCCTGGCAGATCCCAGGCTAGAGCAAACTCTGTGGAGCAAAAGTTTTCCTAATCCGATTGGCTTAGCCGCAGGCTTCGATAAAGATGGGGTTGCTCCGGGCATTTGGCCAACTTTGGGCTTTGGCTTTTCGGAGTTAGGCACTGTCACCTATCATTCCCAACCGGGCAACGATAAACCCCGACTATTTCGGCTACCAAATGACTTGGCGGCTCTAAATCGCATGGGTTTTAATAACTTAGGCAGTGAATCTATGGCAGCTCGGTTAATGGATCGATCTCCCAGTGTTTATCCATTGGGTATCAACTTAGGTAAATCCAAAGTTACCGCTGAAGCCGATGCGGCTGCTGATTATGCAGGCAGTTTTGAGAGGTTACAGAACTGCGGTGATTATTTTGTGGTGAATGTCAGCTCGCCCAATACGCCGGGACTGCGCAATTTACAAGCAGTGGATATGCTGGTAAAAATTGTGACTGCCATGCAGGAAGTGAATAAATCGCGTCCCATTTTGGTCAAAATTGCTCCAGATTTGGCTTGGGAAGATATTGCTGCTGTGGTAGAGCTGTCACAAAGCATGGGTTTGGCGGGGATTATTGCGACTAATACCACGATCGAGAAGGCTTCGCTCACTACCAAAGTTCTGAAAGAAACCGGTAAGTTGTTGGTAGACGAGGCTGGAGGAATTAGCGGTGCGCCCTTGCGAGATCGATCCACTGCCGTAATTCGCTATATTTACCAAACCAGCCAAGGCCAACTACCAATCATTGGGGTAGGCGGAGTGTTTACTGCCGATGATGCCTGGGAAAAAATCACCGCTGGGGCTAGTTTGGTGCAACTATATACGGGCTGGACTTATCGAGGTCCCTGGACAGTCCTGAGAATTCTGCAAGGATTATTGAATAAATTAGAAGCCCACGGTTTAGAAAATATTGGAGAGGCGATTGGCTTTCGTGCACATTTCGTGAACGGAGACACCGAAAAGCCTCACCGAATTGCTTAGATTCTAGATCCCTGGAGTCAATTACCCGACTCTCGCCTAGCGGCAGAGAGCGGGCTTGTATCTGAAGTCCACCGCAGTTCTGAGTTGCACATAGGCTAAACCTTCAGAAAAGCCTGATTCTACCTGATTTAGTTGAAAAGCTACTTACGAGGAATATAGCCATTCATTGAGCCAGCAATTAACAA
>JAYUSV010000438.1:0-3802 GCA_043755495.1 Synechococcales cyanobacterium | reverse complement strand
AGAAATTGACCCAAAAGAGTTAGCCGCATCGTTGATTGCCGGAGCACAGAGCTACGTCGGCGGGGCGGCTTAGATTTTTCTTGGTTGGTAAGGCTTTGGCGCAAGCACGGGCGAATTGATCGATCGACCATACCGAATATTTTGATTCTGGTGGCGCTGTTGGTTTTGAGTGATTTTACAATTTTGCCGATCGCGGTTTTTACTAACTTGTGGTTTCGCGAGCGGGATTAGTTGGGTTTTTATGTTCAAGCTTTATCGGGTTGAGGAAAAATCGCGGGTGCTGGCGGCTTTGAAAGCTAATGGTTCGATACTGCTTTGCGGGGATGAAGGAAGTGGTAAGACGGTTTTGATGGGGGGAATTTGTGCTGATTTGCAGTTGGAGGGGTTTGAGTTGGCGATCGTTTATACCCCGGCCACTCAGCGGCAGATGTTGATCAATATTTGTGAGCAGTTAGAGATTGAGACGATCGATCTGGAGGGCAAGGTTTTGACGGTGGAGAAATTACGGTGGGCGGTGGCGGATTATTTGCGGGAGAATTCGGCGACTTTTTTGGTGTTTGATGATGCTCATCAGTTAGAGCCAAAGTTTAGGAGTTGGCTGAAGACGATGCAGCGTCAGGGGATTTCGTTGTTGTTGGTAGCAACTAAGCCGCCGCGTACTGATGTTTTTTTGAATACTCCGGCGCTGATTTTGCGGCCTTTGTCGGATATGGTGATTCGAGATTTGATGAATTATGCGGCGGTGGAGCGGGGTTTGAATTTGAGCCAGGGGCAGATTGCGGAGTTGCAACAGCGATCGGGTGGGAATCCGGCTTTGGCCATTAGGTCGATCGATGAGGAGTATTTGGGGCTGGAGGTGGAAGCGGGGGATCATGGGGAGTATTTTGATGTGACTCCGCTGTTAATTTTGGTGGGTACGGGGTGTGTGATGCTGCGGTTCTTTGCGATCGGGACTGATAGCAGACTGCTTTATGTGATTGCTGGGATGTCGGGTGCTTTGTTACTAGGACTTACCTACATGCTTCGCATTCTGCCGAAGGATTCGCGGCGAGTGAGTTGATTCTGGCCGGTTCGGTTCGGCTCCGCTCACCGACCGGGACGATCGATTCTAGGTAATTCGGAAATGGTGTTTATTGAAGATTGTGATTTTTATGATGACTTTGAGCCATTTGGCGATTAGTGGTTTGATGACGGGGTTGATTTTGGGGACTGCTGACCCGGTGGTGTTGACCATTGGGGCTTGTGCTGGGCTGTTGCCGGATGTGGATATTAGTAAGTCTCCGGCGGGGCGGTTGTTGCCGCCGATTAGTCGGTACTTAGAGAAGCGGTTGCCGCATCGGAGTTGTACTCATTCGGTTTTGGCTTCGGTTTTGGTGGCGATCGGGGTGTATGGCTTGGCTTATTTGGGAGTGATTCCTAGATCGATTGCTCATGCTATTGAGATTGGGTATACGTTTGGATACTTGGTGGATCTGACGACGAAATCGGGGATTCAGTTGTTTTTTCCGGCGACTTTGCGCTGTGTGGTGCCGGGGAATCGGAAGCTGCGGCTTTCGACTGGGAGTAATTGGGAGTATGCGATTTTGGCGGTGGTGTTGGCTTTGGGGATGATAGTGATGAGCATTAATACCAGAGGGGGCTTGGCTTCGACTTTTAATGAGATTTTGGCTACGCCTCGGGGGATTCAGGAGATTCTAAGTAAACACGGCAGTACGAATCAGGTGGTGGTGCATGTGGAAGGGGTGAGAGTGATCGATTCTCCTAACGGAGACGCTCCGCGAACGGGTGCGGGTTTCTAAGAGTTTTGGGGTGTTGGAGCAGCGGGACGCGAATACTTTTGTGGTTTATGATTTGCAGCAGCCCCAGGAGTTATATCAGGTGGGGAGTCGGCTGGAGCCGGAGAATCAGATTTTAAGTGAGCGGATTACGGGGCAGGTTGGTAGGGCTGGTGGGATGAAGATTGAGTCGGTGAGCTGGGCTGATGAGGAGATTGTGGGGAAGTTGGGGGCTTTGCGCGATCGGTATGCGGGGGCGCAGATTTATTTGACGGGTTCGATCGAGGTGGAAGAGGGTGATGAAATAAGGTATGTGGGGAGACCTTATGAGTTGGTGACTTTGGTGCGGCGGGGGAATCGGGTGGAGTTGAATAGCTGTCCGTTGGGGGAGGCGATCGGGGTTTTGGGTGAGCAGTGGGGGACGGGACAAGTGCGGGCTAGGATTGTATCGAATTAAGCTGTTTCGATCAAAAACAGAATGCATCAGTTCAAACCTGTAGAAATATCTAAATTCATTTATCACTGAATTTGTAATAATTTTTCTCGTTTTTGACAAACTTATGAAGATCTATATAGATATATGGTCGAGAAGAAGTTTGTATTATCCCCCCTTGTTTCTCTCTATAATCAGATAAGATACCTGGGTCTGAAAAATAGGCCATTAAGCTATCAAATGTTACTTCAGAATTTGTGCTAGACCGTCCCAGAGTCAGTATTTGGCCACGGTTTTTATCATTAAAACATCCTTTGCCATATTCTTTACTAAAACAGGCTGTATCATAACCGTTCACAGTACCCAATGTAATAAATAGAGGCTGCTGCTCTTCTGAATAAAAATTCAGTTTATCCTTTATAATTTGACAACGTGCTTGTGGAGAATAATTCTTTCCCCAATTTTTTTTGCCATCACTAATTTTTAAAAAAGGTCTTTCAATATTGCCCACTTTGCTAATTAATACAAAACCATTTTTATACTTAGCACATTCAAAACTGATAGATTCTTTATCTTGTGATACTAGTGCTGGTGGAATATTATTGTTATTCGACGATCCAATACTATTAGCACTCGAATTACCGATGACTGTATTCATTGGAGTTCCTATACTCATAAATAATTTACTCAAACCAGAAAATAAAAAAACAAAACATACAGCACTAGCGAAAGGAAATAACCATACTAAGGCTTTTCTTTTACCGTCTTTTGTCTTGGGAGGTATTAATACCTTATTTGATAAGTTCCATATATCTTCAAATTCTTGAGCATCAACAGGATCACCAAGATTCATACCGGATAATGTTAATTTCTGGTCGCACAAACTAGAGCTGGTAAGCTCTTCATGGTAGCTCTTGTTAGAGTTGAACCACTTGCCGTCATAACATTCAACCTGTCTGACAGCCCAACCCTTATCATTAAATTCAATATATTGAACACCAATACCCAAATTTGATTCTGCTGGAAATTTAAAATATTTATTCATTTTAGTGTCCTACCTGACCTAATAATCAGTTTTCTAATGTCTAGGTTAGTTTCGCTTCTGTGTATGTAAATACAAGGATCTTCAGTAGATTTAATTATTAAGTTAGAAACATCAAACTGAATAAAAAATGCTAGTTTTTCTTCTGCTAATGAACCAGCCATAATCAATCGTAGGAGTTGACGTAAAGAGATTTGGCCAGCTTTCTTTTGTTCATCTGTCATATCGGAGAGAGATTTGGCAGCGATCCTCTGTGGCTCAATATTCGTGAAATAGTGACCTGAGCCATATTTTGCATCTTGACCATCCTCCTGTACTAACGATGGGCGGAGCACTCCACTTTCTATAATACCAAACCGACCCTCTTCAGTCGTGTAATGGTAAAGGCTGCTGGGGATATTGGCTGTCAATTTCTCTATGCTCTCTTGGGGAGAGGTTTCGCTAACAATAAATGGGATCAGTGCAGAGCTGCGTTTTCCAACTCGATCCGCTGTGGGAATTATATCCCTTGGAGTAGGCTTGTCGATCGATTAGAGCACTCTGCTTGTCTTC
>JAYUSV010000437.1:0-3810 GCA_043755495.1 Synechococcales cyanobacterium | reverse complement strand
TGATCATCTTTAAAAAGATCGACTTCGGGAACTGGATATCCTTTAGGGAAAATCTTATCTATTTCAATTTTGATCGCAGCCTCTGCAATCTTTTTATCGTTCATATTTTGTGTTCGCAGTGCTTTCTGTGCTAGTGAATCTATCTTTTTGTAAGCTTTAGCAAAAGATTCCATCTGCAAATCAGTTATCACACTGTACTCATACTTTTGTGAAGCCACAATACCTCCTCGGCATTAGTTTGATAATATGGTAAACCTTTCTAGGATGTGATTGAATCTAAGCTGATCTGCAGATCATCGCTTTGACAAGATCCTTTAACATTTCTATAATCTACTCGAATCGATATAAATACTAATAATTTTATCTGTGTAAGTATTATAAAAAGCTTCTATCCAATAAGATCTTGAGATAGATCCAGGGGGGCTATAGCTAAAACTTGCAGATGATAATCCTCCTTGGGGAGGACTAATCGTATATTCTCCAAATCCTTCCTCCAGCACTTCAATAGACATCAAAGATTCTTGAAATATATTGTCTTTGAATAAAAAATCTACAGTGACTTTTTCTGGACTATCTTTATAAGAATTTACGTAATATTCTCCATATGGCACTCCTAGATCATGGATCTTTTCCTTCACCACTCTCGCAAATGATACTTCTTGTTTTGGTATCTCAAGCTCAGAAGCAACCTCTGCCAAGTTAGAGGGATCAATGGACAAAGCAATACAGGTTTTTTTTATATTTTCGATGAGTTTCAACTCTGACCTTTTTAGTGGCTGTTTCATTTTGCTTTGTTTACCGGATTGACTAGATTGAGCAGATAGAGGTGAGCTGTGCATTGGAATTGATATAAGCACTGAAAATAAGAAAGACAGAAATAATTTCATTATGGATGGTCTCTTTTCTTGTGAAAAAATTAAAAAGCCGCCAGTTGCACGCCACGATTATTATCACAACCGTTTTCAGAAACAATTGATCGCAGAACAAGATGTTGAAGCTGTAAGTACGATAAAACCGTGCATATAGAATAAGGTATGTGCCATTAAATGTCAAACATGGTTGATTTTTATACTTAATATTGCCAGTTACTGGCTCCGCCATAAATTCCTCGAAGCAGCGTATTAGTTGCGACCAGCCGATCGAAAGTGTTAAGTTCTGTAATGAATAGTGTGATCATCACCCAAAACAACAACATTGAACTCTTACTCGATCGAATCCGAAACTCTCACCCTCCTAGAATGGGCGCGCATTGGCCAGCACTTAGCTACCTTCACCGCCACCGAGCTGGGGCTAGCCGCTGCGCGGCAGTTATTGATTCCCACGAATATTGAACAAAGCCAAGAACTACTCAACCAGACCAAAGAAATCGATATCCTGGAGCAGCAACTCGCAGCTAGTCTGAGCTTCGAGGGAATTTGTGATATCCACCAACCTCTTCAACGCTCCAGTGTTCAAGGTGTCCTAAATGGCCGCGAACTTTATGATGTGGCCACGACCTTAGCTGGAATGCGCCGGATTCGCCGATCGATCGATAGCAGTGAAAATATCCCCACCCTGCAAGAACTAGTCATTAACATTCGTACCTACCCAGAGCTAGAACAAGAAATTTATCACTGTATAGATGACCATGGTGACGTGACCGATCGAGCTAGCGAAAAACTGCGCCTGATCAGACTCGAACTCAAAACCACCCGCGATCGAATTCAAAAGCTCTTACAAAACATTCTGCAACGCCACAGCAACGCCATTCACCAGCCGGTAATTACCCAAAGGAGCGATCGGTTTGTAATTCAAGTAAAAGTCACCCACAAAGAAACCATCCCTGGCGTAGTTCACGATGTCTCTGCCAGCGGCTCTACTCTATATGTAGAACCCCATGCAATCGTCAGCCTCGGCAACCAGCTTCGTCAGTTTCAACGCCAAGAACAGCGGGAAGTAGAGATCGTATGTAGAGAGCTCAGCGCCAAAGTCGCCGAAGTTGGCGAAGATCTAGAAATGTTATTGGTGGTAGCAACGGCGATCGATCTAGCCACTGCTCGGTTCCGCTATAGCAATTGGCTGGGAGCCAACCCGCCGCGCCTAATTACTGACCGTCAACAAATTACCCTACGCCAACTCCGTCATCCCCTGCTAGTTTGGCAGCAGCAACATGAGCAGGGCGGCAACGTGGTACCTACTGACTTAGTGATTCAGCCCCATACCCACGTTGTGACGATCACAGGGCCAAATACCGGGGGCAAAACGGTGACGCTAAAGACTTTGGCGATCGCCGCTCTCATGGCCAAGGTGGGATTATACGTGGCCGCCAAAGAACCAGTAGAAATTCCCTGGTTTGACCAAGTTCTTGCCGATATTGGCGATGAACAATCTTTACAGCAGAGTTTATCAACTTTTTCTAGTCATATCCGCCGCATTGGGCATATTTTGGCCGAGATCTCACCAAACTCTCTAGTCCTGCTCGATGAAGTCGGTGCTGGCACCGATCCCGCCGAAGGTAGTGCCCTGGCTCGTGCCCTGCTGCAATATTTAGCCGATCGAGCATACTTAACCATTGCCACCACCCACTACGGCGAACTCAAAGCCCTCAAATATGAAGATAATCGGTTTGAAAACGCCTCAGTAGAATTTGATGATGTGAGCTTATCCCCCACCTATCGTCTACTTTGGGGGATTCCTGGTAGATCCAACGCTTTATCGATCGCCCGTCGCTTGGGCTTAAACGAAGAGGTCATTGTAGCCGCCGAAAGTCAAGTGGGCTTAGCGGGTGGCGGTGAAGTCAACGAAATTATTGCAGGATTAGAAGCTCAACGCCGTTTACAGGAAGAAAAAGCCCAGGCTGCCGCCGAACTATTGCAGCAAGCCGAAGCCTTTTACCTAGAAGTCAGCCAAAAAGCCGCTGAATTACAAGCCAGAGAGCAACAGCTAAAAATTGCCCAAGATCAATCGATCCAAGCCGAAATCGATGCGGCCAAGGCCGAAATTGCCAAAACTATCCGTCAGCTCCAAAAAGGCACTCCCACTGGTCAAGATGCTCAGCAGGCTACTGCCGAGCTAAATCGAATCATTCAAGAACGTACCGCCCCTCCGCCGCCGCCCCCCGTTGGCTACCAGCCTAAAGTAGGCGAAAGAATCCGCGTTCCTCGGCTAGGCCAAACCGCTGAAGTACTTACTGCCGCTGACGATCGAGGCAATCTCCAAGTGCGGCTTGGCTTAATGAGTGTCTCCGTAGCCTTGACCGACGTGGAATCTCTAACCGGCGAAAAACCCAAAATACCTCCTAAGCCTGCCAAAACTTTCCAGCCCCCCGCCACTCCTAAAAAAGAAACCATTCTGATTCGCACCTCCAATAACACCATTGACGTGCGCGGTCAAAGAGTCGATGCAGCGGTGATTGCGGTCGATCGAGCCATGAATGCCGCTCATGCCAGCGGTATCTTGTGGGTAATTCATGGCAAAGGTACGGGTAAGCTAAAAGCAGGAATTCACGACTTTTTGAGTACTCACGCCCAAGTAACCAAAGTAGAACTAGCTAGCGACCCAGACGGTGGGGCGGGGGTAAGTATTATCTATTTGAGATAGACGGATACCTACTTGCGATAATTGGCTGAACTACTTATGCCTATTTGATCGGCTAATTTACCGCACCTAGTCGGGAACCTTGTCAGATATAATCGAACTGTTGCAATACTGGTAACAACGCTTCGTTGGCTTGCTATTTCAACTAACTTAATCATTATGTATTCCAGCACCAAGATGCCTGCATCCAATATCAAGTTAGAAGAGCTAGCTTTGCAGCAATCTCTTGAACTC
>JAYUSV010000436.1:0-3829 GCA_043755495.1 Synechococcales cyanobacterium | reverse complement strand
TGCTGTCCATAATGGTCTCACTCACCTGACCGCTTGTCACCATATGCTCCACGGGGAGAAAGTAGCTTTTGGTATTTTGGTGCAGTTACGCCTAGAAGAAATGGTGGCCGGAAATCAACTGGCAGCTTCTTCGCGTCAACAGCTTTTGGAGTTCTATCGACAAATTGGTTTACCCTGTAGCTTAAATGATGTGGGGTTAGCTGGAGCGACGGTGGCTGATTTACAACAAGCTTGCGAAGTTGCTTGTCAACCCCAATCTGATATTCATCGCTTGCCCTTTACTGTTACATCAGAACAATTATTGATGGCGTTGGTTTCTACCACAACAGCAGCTCAATCTACAGTTTCTTTGTAATTACTGGAGAATTAATACCATCACTCGTCACACCCATGACTCGTTATTTGGGCGTGACTGAGAATGGTTTCCACTGTTCTTATTTTGTATTTTTCTACGCTCTTTTTTTCATAATTTCGCCTAAAATAAAATAGTTTCTATATGCTAGCTAAGCATGATGCAAGATGTGAGTTATCGCATTCTAGGCCAATTTGGCTATTTTAGCCGATCGGCCTCACAAGCTCCTCACCTGGAAACTTTAATTTAAATTTTTCCAGTGCCAATTGACGACTTCTGGTAAGTCGGTGCCATAGGTGTAAGCATATTGGCGACATTCAATTTGGCGGTTTTTTAGTTGTTCTTTGGTATGGGTACCAGCCGCTTGCAGCTTAGGCACTCGATCGATCACATCAATAGCAATAGTAAATCGATCGATTTGGTTATTCATTGCCAACTCTAGCGGCGTATTAATATTGCCTTTTTCCTTGTATCCTCGCACATGCAAATTATGGTGATTTTTACGACGATAGGTTAGACGATGAATCAGCCATGGATAGCCATGAAAATTGAAAATAACGGGTTTGTCGGTAGTAAATAAGCCATCAAAATCTCGATCTGTCAAACCATTTACATATTCACTCGGCTGCTGAAGCGCTAGTAGATCTACGACGTTAATAAAGCGAATCTTTAAATCAGTAAATGAATGATGTAAAATTTCCGTTGCGGCCAAAGCCTCCTGAGTAGGAATATCTCCGGCACAGGCAATAACAATATCTGGCTCTACGCCTTTATCGGTACTTGCCCATTCCCAGAGGCCAATGCCCTTATTGCAGTGGGCGATCGCCGCATCGATCGTCAGATATTGTAAGTGAGGCTGTTTATCGGAGACAATCACATTGATCTGATTAGTACTACGAAAACAGCGATCGGCCACGGTCAGCAAACAATTGACATCTGGCGGCAAATAAATCCGCACCACCTCAGCACTCTTGTTAGCTACTACATCCAAAAAGCCCGGATCTTGGTGGGTAAAACCATTATGATCTTGTCGCCAGACCGTAGAAGTAATCAATAAATTCAAGGAGGCAACATCTGCTCGCCAAGCTAGATTCCGCGAGATCTCCAACCACTTAGCATGTTGGTTAAACATCGAATCTATCACATGAATAAAAGCTTCATAGCTAGAAAGTAAACCATGTCTACCAGTCAACAAATATCCTTCTAGCCAACCTTCTAAGGTATGCTCGCTCAACATCTCCATCACTCGCCCATCCAGAGCCATTTCGCTGCCGTCAGCATCTTCGGGTAAATACGTACCCCACCAAACCTTTTTAGTGGCTTCATAAACGGCCTGGAGTTGATTAGATGCCGTTTCATCTGGTCCAAAAAGCCGAAAATTATCGGGATTAGCCTGCATAATATCGCGCAAGAATACTCCCAAGGGGTAAGTATTAGAGATTTCCGTCATCCCTGGCGTAGTAACAGCTACGGCATATTGACGAAAATCGGGAAGATGCAATGTTTTTCGCAGTAAGCCACCGTTGGTATGAGGGTTGCTGCCCATGCGTTTATGGTCTTGGGGAGCGATCGATCGAAACTCTGCTCTTAACTTGCCATGATCATCAAATAATTCGGCTGGCTGATAACTTTGCAACCAGTCAGACAACATTTGCAGTTGCTCTGGTTTGTGTTTCACTTCTTTCAGCGGTACTTGGTGCGATCGCCAAGAACCTTCTAGTTTATGACCATCAATTTCTTTTGGCCCTGTCCAGCCCTTGGGACTGCGCAGTACAATCATCGGATACAGCGGACGAGTGGTATCGCCATTATTACGAATACGGGCTTGGAATTGGTGAATTTCTTGCATACATCGATCGAGCGTTGCAGCCATGGTTTGGTGCATTACCTCGTAGTCATCACCTTCTACAAAATATGGCGTGTAGCCATAGCCTTGAAATAAATCTGCTAACTCCTGATGACTGATGCGGGCTAAAATTGTTGGATTATTGATCTTGTAGCCATTTAGATGCAGTATTGGCAAGACTACTCCATCTCGGCGTGGATCAAGAAATTTATTGGAATGCCAAGCTGTAGCTAAAGCACCGGTTTCTGCCTCGCCATCACCAACCACTACCACTGCAATTAAATCGGGGTTATCTAGTACCGCACCGTAGGCATGAGAAACACTGTACCCTAGTTCTCCTCCTTCATGAATCGAGCCAGGAGTCTCTGGTGTACAGTGGCTACCAATGCCACCAGGAAAAGAGAACTGCCGAAAAAAAGCACGCATCCCTGCCAAATCTTCGGTTTTATCCGTATAAATTTCAGAATAGCTGCCTTCTAAATAGACCGGAGCCAATACTCCGGGAGCACCATGGCCGGGACCAGCTAAATAGATGACATTGAGGTTAAATTTATTAATTGCTCGGTTGACATGGGTGTAAATGAAACTCAATCCTGGGCTAGTGCCCCAGTGACCCAACAAACGATTTTTGATATGCTCTGGTGCCAGTGGTTCACGCAGTAGCGGGTTATCTTGCAGGTAAATCATCCCGGCTGCCAGATAGTTGCAGGCTCGCCAAAATCCATGGAGTTGATGCAGTTCTTTAGGATCGAGTACATTCATAATGTTGATGCTGCCGCAGATGGTTTTTTACAAAAAACTTATAATGATAATTGCTATACCAAACCTCATGATGCTATTTTAGAGCTTTTCATTCACATACCACCACGGTAGCCCTTTTTTTACTCCTGTCAACCATCCGCACATGAATTTTTACAGGTCGATAACATGAACATTTTGGTGCTAAATGCCGGATCTAGTAGTCTGAAAGCGAGCTTGTATCAAATAAACACAGCCGATTTACCCACAGATCCAGCAGCGCCATTATGGACTGGGCAGGTCGATCGGCATTCCGATCAAACAGTTACGCTAAAAGCCACAGCCGCTGATGGTCGATCGATCCACAAAGCAGCAAGCACAACGAATCGCTCAGCAGATTTACATGCTTTATTAAATTCTCTCTGGCAAGGCGAAACCCAGGTGATCGCTAATATCACTGAAGTTGATATAGTTGGACATCGGGTGGTGCATGGAGGATTGCAATATCATCAGCCAATATTGATAGACGAACAAGTCCAGGCCGAAATCGATCGATTATCAGTCTTTGCCCCGCTACACAACCCTGCAAACCTAATGGGTATCAAGACGATCGAACCCCTCGCACCCAAGTTGCCACAAATAGCAGTATTCGACACCGCTTTTTATGGCAACTTGCCGGAAGTATCCTATGTATATCCCCTACCCTATGAGTGGCTGGGGCAAGGCATCAGGAAATATGGTTTTCATGGCATTAGTCATCAATATTGCGCCGATCGAACAGCACAGTTACTCAATCGAGATCTCAAAGATCTACGTCTGATTAGTTGTCATTTGGGTAATGGTTGTTCTTTAGCAGCCATTAAATTTGGGGTTTGTATTGATACGACCATGGG
>JAYUSV010000435.1:0-3829 GCA_043755495.1 Synechococcales cyanobacterium | reverse complement strand
GCTCCTGACAAAAGAAATGAATGACATGATTTCCTTTTTTATTCGGAGAACCGGGATGAGGAGCACCACAACCTTTTAGAACTAAAGTATCTCCCTGCACAGTTTGGGGCGGAACAACTATATTTAAATCTCCCCAAATTGTCTTGATCACCAAATCACAACCCGTCTGAGCCTGCTCTTTTGTAATGGTCACTTCAGATTCAATATTTAATCCTTTGCGCTGCAACCCTCCCCCATAAACTGGTGCCAATATCTGAATAAATAAGTCCCCTGCTCTACCGCCATTTTTGCTAGCATCACCTTCTCTGGCTAGTTTGAGCCTAGTACCACATTCCACTCCCGGTGGAACCATGATTTTTAGCAATCTAATTACTGGAATATTCGTATTATCAGAAATTGCTTCTAAACGGGGAATTTTCACCTCTGCTTCACAGCCTAAGATTGCATCATAGAAGCCGATCGGCAAATCTAAAAACAAGTCTTTCCCCGGTTTGGCAACCTGACGATCTGTTTTTAGGGTTGTATATAATAAATAAATTGATAAAACTGAAAATAAAACTATCCAGGTCATAGTGCTTTCAACATATCCATAGCTCGAACAAGTTGTATAGACTGATACCAGAATACTGATGACGTTCTAATTATTCATCTGTTTTTATGCTGAAACAGGCAAATCATGTTCAATCAATTTCAGCAGTATGACTCATGATAATTGCACATATCAATGTTTCTGACGTAAAAAAACGACAAAATACTACAACAAAGGGGCTAAATCGAGATGCTGGCTCACCAAATCTGCCACAGCATCTAGGGCATCATTTCGTTGACTGGCATAGTTTGGGATAGCGATCGGCAATAAGGGTAAACCCTTGACAACACGTAACTTATTAAGCCAAGATCTGCGCCAAGCACCAGTATCGAACAGCCCGTGTAAATAAGTCGCCCAGATTTGTTCTTGCCAGACCCAACCCAAATCAGTATCGCTGAACAGTGATTGACGCGCTGAATCATTCGCTATCCAGTTGCTCTGACCCTGATGAATTTCGTAACCAGTAACCAGAGCATCGATATCTCCGCTGATGTCTTTGGCTAACAAAAAATACTGCGACTCTACCTGTCGCTGCCGCAAAATCTTGCGATCGAACATCACCGTTTCTACGGGCATTAGCCCTAATCCAGCAACTTCTGGCACATCACCCTCTAGCCGATCGGGATCTGTGATCTTTTCGCCCAACATCTGTAACCCGCCGCAGATTCCCAAAATTGTCGTTCCTGCTGCGGCCTGTGTTTTAATCCAATTCGCTAAATCGGTGGAATGTAACCAAAGGCAATCAGCAATCGTGGTTTTAGAACCGGGTAAAATAATCGCATCAAACTTCTTTTGGGTGGGTTGATCTAGATAAGAGACCTGCACCGAATCTTCGGCCATCAATGGATCAAAATCAGTGAAATTGGCCATCCGAGGCAGCCGGATTACGGCAATTTGCAGCTCAGCCGCTGGTTTATTGATTCGTCGATCAAACAAATCCAAAGAATCTTCGGCGGGTAACTGTGACTGAAAATAAGGCATCACCCCTAATACCGGAATGCCTGTTCTTTCGGTCAACCAGTCCAGCCCTGATTCTAGTAAAGATCGCTGCCCCCGAAACTTATTAATCACAAAACCCTTAATCAGCGCTCGTTCGTCAGGATCTAATAATTCTAAGGTGCCAACAATATGGGCAAAGACTCCCCCTCGATCGATATCGGCCACCAATAAAGTCTTGGCCTGCAAGTATTTGGCCACCCGCATGTTGGTCAAATCTCGATGCTTGAGATTGATTTCGGCGGGACTTCCGGCACCTTCACAAACTACATAGTCATAATCTTGTTGCAGTTGATCTAAAGAGCTAGTAATGGCATGCCAACCTCGATCAAAAAACTTTTCATAATATTCTGCTGCCCCTACTCGCCCCGCAGGCTGCCCCATCAAAATTACCTGAGAAGTCATGTCGCCTTGAGGTTTGAGCAAAATCGGATTCATGATTACCTGTGGCTCTATTTTGGCAGCCCAAGCCTGCACGGCTTGAGCATGGCCAATTTCACCGCCATCGGCAGTTACATAGGCATTTAGCGCCATGTTTTGCCCTTTAAAGGGTGTGACTTTCTGACCTTGGCGTACTAACAGCCGACAGATTGCTGCTGTCATTAGAGATTTTCCGGCGTGGGAAGTGGTGCCTACCACCATAATTGCAGGCATCTTTAAAGTACCGATCGCAGCCAGCGACTAATAAAATTTTGTAATCGATCGCGTTTGCGAGGTTTGGGTACGGTTTTGCCTTCCCATTTGTTGGCGATTTGCCAGCCTAAGGGAGTAAGTCTAAAGCTGTCGGTTAAGCCTTGGCCGTCTACTTCTCGCCGCAGCATTCCTACTTGAATAAGCCATACCATGTCGTTTTCGGCGATTAGTTCAGACATTTTGCGTTTGGTGTAGCCTAGTTCTATGCCGCTATTGCCGGAGATTTTGGTGATGGAGACACCGCTGTAGCGCATTTCTAGCAGGAGCTTGAGGTGAAATGGCGAGCAGAGAAATGTTCGATCGGCGCGATCGATCGTGGCAGCATCGTAGGTAATGGCTGGTAAGGAAGCAGTCACGGCAAAAAGGTTGTAAAGCTCTCATTGTAGCGGATCTATATTCGTGGGGAAACCGAGGTGATACATTATACTCAGGCTAAACGTTGCATGACTGAGTTTTAGAGGCAGTTACTCTTCGTCACACAGCCATAGGTTATGGATTTTGGAATCATCTCAAAATTTTCTTCCAACCCCGACTCTTCTTCTCATGATTGGATAATGACCCAAAACAATTTGGGCGAACAAGTGCCCGAATGCATTCGGGCAAAACTGTCGCAATAGAGGGCTGGGGTGAGAGCAAGTGCAACAATGTGCCGCTTAAAATTGGTACCCGATATTTATGGTGGCAAACAGAGGGGTTTCAATTGAAATTCTCCCTCTTGACATAGTATATTTAGTGATGACTTGTCCAGTTAGCCACAAGCGCGATATTTAATATGATAGACCAAGCCGCGATGGGCTAGGTCGAATGAATCAACAGTAGCCATGCCCTGACCGCGTGCCGTCATCGAAGCATTGACTCGCATGTTTACGCTGTCGCCACAACCTGACCAAACATCTGCTACTGTAGCTAAGCTATCACGAGCATCATAGTTAGTTTCGCCGGTGAAAGTGCGTTGAAATACTGGGCCTCTGCTACCAGCAAAAAAATATTCTGACCGCAAGGTAGCTTTGGTAGCTGGAGCGACATAGCCTCGGTAATCGGCATCATATAAAGAAACCTGGAAGCCTTGAGGAATTTTGATGGGGATGCTCAGGTTGCAGCTCTTGCGGTTTTCGGTGGCGCTATTGCCGATCGCTGCAAACTTGTCGAACAACAGGCTTAACTCTTGACCATCGGGGCTGACGCTAACACTAGCAGAATTTACTGGACAACCGCTACCAGCATAGCTAGCACCCAAGATTTCTACTCTGCTACTGGCAAAAGCTGGAGTTATTGGAGCGCTGGCTAAAGTTGCCAAAATAAGCAAAGATTTTACGAACTTCATAGAAATATTGTCCTGAAAATGAGTTGGAGAATGTGCGTGGTTAGTATTAACGTGATTGTTTGTTCAGGAACAATCCATTAAAAAAGGGCTTAATCTAAAGGTGTCAAACTAGCGATCAAAAATGATCTTAGTAAGCCTACTAGATAATTATTCGGAGGTTAACAAGGGGCATTTTGATTAGGTTCAGTAACCAAAGGAGCCATTGTTCTATTTGTTTCCCTATGTAT
>JAYUSV010000434.1:0-3863 GCA_043755495.1 Synechococcales cyanobacterium | reverse complement strand
TCTGTAATTTCCGCCGCTCAACCAGCAATAGATCAGTTGACTCCAGTCAAAGCCATCGAGAGCTTAGCCCAAAATGCTGCCAATGGCTTCTTGATTGTCACCTGTGAGGGAGTCAATTGGTATATCTATTTTGTTGAAGGCAAAATCTTTTATGCCAATCATTCCCTTGATCCCTTTGAGAGATTAGAGTTAAATCTGCGGCGGACTGCCAAACAAAATGGCATCGAGCTAGATCAACAGCTCTATCTCGATTTACGTGATCATTTTGCCAATATTAAGGTCGAAAGCTTTTATCCTAGCTCCGACTATCAGGCTTTATGCTCTTTGGTCAATGAGGGTAGGCTTACCCAAGCTCAAGCTATTGGTATTGTGCAAAGCCTAACCAAAGAAGCCCTGCGTAGCTTTTTGCTGTTGAAAAAGTTCACAGCCAAGTTTATCGAAAAAACCACCGACACTACGATCCTTTGGTCTACCAACTTTTTGTTGAAAATCAAAGAGTGTCAAGACGAAAATGATGCCTGGAAAGCATTAGGGCCAGCGATTACCAGCCCTCACCAGCGCCCCTATTTAATTAATGGCGGAGTAGGTATGGCTGCTGAGGCGCGGACACGCCTAAATAAAATATTGGTGGGCTTCGATTTTCAGCAGCTCTCATTGGTGATTAATCAAGATAGCTTAGATATTGCGAAGAGCCTACATAAGCTGTTGCAATCTGGAATTGTGGGCTTATGGGAGCCACGGCCACCATTAGATCGGCTGCCCAAAACTTATACAGCGGCTGCTCCGGCAAAAACCTCTATGCCTGCTACTGATAGCTTTGGGGGAACTACTATGCCCTTGACACCTATTATTAGCGAACCACCAGCAAGAGTTTACAAAATTGTCTGCATCGATGATAGCCCTACTGTCCTCCGAGAAATGGATCGCTTTTTAGATAGCGATGTATTCCAAATCTTCCCGATTGTCGATTCGGCTACCGCCCTGATGAAAATCATGCGCATTGCTCCAGACATTATTTTGATGGATGTGGGAATGCCAAACATTGATGGCTACAAACTTTGCTCGATGCTACGCCGCAACTCAATGTTCAAAAAAGTACCGATCATTATGGTCACGGGTAACACCGGCTTGATCGATCGAGCTAAAGCCAAAATGTCGGGCTGTACCGACTATATGACGAAACCTTTTACCCAGGCTAGTTTGATTGAAATGGTTTTCAAGCACATTTTGGAATAGATCCTAAAATGTCTTCCTCCCGGACATTTCTGGGAAGTATTAGGTTACGTGTCAACAAACAATATTGATTCAGAGTAAATTATTCGTCATGGTAAAAGTTTTAGTCGTCGAAGACACCCCAGCTCAAATGGATTTGATTAAGCTGTACCTCAATGAAGGTGGCTATATCGTCTTTACTGCCAACAATGCCAAAGATGGCTTGGCATTGTTAAGTAGTGAAAAGCCCGATGTAGTAATCACTGATGTAGTAATGGAAGGCATGAATGGTTTTGAGCTGTGCCGGGCAATTAAAAAGAACCCCGACACCCAAAAAGTGCCTGTGATTGCCTGTACTTCTCGCAACACCGACCTCGATCGGATGTGGGGTATGAAGCAGGGTGTAGATGCTTACATTGGCAAGCCCTTCACCAGTGAAGAACTAGTTAGAGCCGTGAAGTCGGTAGCAGGTTAGGTCGATGAACACCACGAATGTTTTAGAAATCATTCAACAGGGTGTCGAGGAGCAAAAAAAGCTGGGTTCAGCCTATTTGCGACTCCAAATTGCCCCTACTGCTATGGCGGCAGTGTCGATGCAGGCCGCTCGTGCTGCCCTAGTGGTAAATGTCGATCGACTGACTCCTTTGCCCAATATGCCTAGCTACGTGATTGGGCTATTAGCTCACCGCAGTCGTGTGCTATGGACGTTGGATTTGGCCAAGATTCTTGGCTATCCGCCGGTGGATCTACGTCGATCGAAGGTCAATATCGTGTTATTAGAAATCGATCGACAGGTAGTGGCCTTTGCTATACCCGAAATCTCTGGTGTACTGCGTTTTATGCCCGAGGAAATTATTTCTCCACTGGCAAATTTTAGCTCTAAGCTGGTGCCCTATCTTCAGGGATGGTTGCCATACGAAGGAGAAACGTTGTTAATTTTGAGTGCGCGGGCATTAGTTACTACTTTGCCCGCTCGGTCTTTGGCATAAATCATCTGTTTCTTAACCCAAAAAAACTTTAGCCCAGATTTTTTAGATTATCTTTTTCTCGATCGCCTTTAAATTTTCCCTTTTGCCTTGTTGACCGCTCTTTCATTTGTATCTAGCCAACATTCACGTATTGTCTCCCCAGGAGAATCACCATGACTAAGAAAAAAGATTTGATCCAAGCTACTGATAACTACCCAGAAGATAGTGGCTTAATACCTAGTTCTATTCTGGATTTCCCCCTGGTTGATTCTGAATCAGGACAACCATCTTCGATGTTAGGAAATCCCACTGTCAGAAATAACTCTTTTGTCAGTATTAAAACTAAACTCACTTCTTTTGCCATCTTGATGGGGGTATTGCCAGTAACAATTGTGGGTGGATTAGGTCTATTCCAAATTAGTGAATTTTCGACAAAGCAAATTAAGACTACTCAACAAGAAAGAGCATCAGGCATTGCCGATAAAATGAATCGCTTTTTATTTGAGCGGTATGGTGATATTCAAGTATTGGCTTCTTTAGCAATTTTCTCTTCAGATAAAGTTTCTAAGGTTGTGACGCTAGAAGAAAGAGCCAATATTCTCAATAAATTTATTGAGAGCTATCAGGTATATGACAGCATCGCCTTTTTTGATCCTAGTGGCAATGTGCTAAGTCAAAGTAAAGGTAAAGCTCTTGGCAACCATAGTGATCGGGGATATTTTCAAAAAGTAATTTCCACTGGCCAAGTATATGTTTCTAAGCCGGAAATATCTCAGTCATCAAAACAATTTGTAATTCACTTTGCGGCTCCAGTTAAAGATTCAGTTACCGGCAAAATCATCGGTGTCGTTCGCACCCGTGCACCGTTAGATAGACTAGAAGCACCACTGCGCAACATGGCCAGTAAAGAAAGTGCCTATCACTTGTTTGATACCCGCACCAACCAAGTATTTATGAGTTCTAACAAAGAATACTTGGGTAAACAAATTGACGTAGATATTCAAAAAGCGCAAGCAGGGGGTATCGTCGATCACATCAACTCCCAAACTAACCGCAAAGAACTACTGACTGTTGCTCCCTTTGAAAAACTGCCTAACACACCTGCATTTAACCTGGTAGCTGTTTCTACTTATGATGCAGTTTCAGCTTATCAAGCTCGGCAAAACTTATTGTTCTTATTGCTGTTGGGTGCTGGTGCTACGACTTTGTTGGTAGCTATGATTGCTTTATATATGGCCAACAGAACCAGTGCGCCATTGATCGAAGCTGCTAATGCGGTAGAAAAAATTGGTCAAGGTAATTTGGGTGAGCGAATCACATCACAATCCAATGACGAAATCGGTGCACTCTCTAGCAACATCAACAACATGGCCGGACAGCTCCAGCTCTTGTTGGCCACTCAGTCTGACACAGTAGAAAAGACTCAGCTACTATCATTGGTTTCTCAAGCACAAAGCGAAGAGCAGCTTATTGCACCGCTAAATGAATTCTTGGTTACTGCTCGCAAAGTGATTGGTGCCGATCGAGTGGTTATCTACCGCTTCTTGCCCGATTGGGGTGGTCATATTGCCGCTGAAGCTTTAGCTCCTGGTTGTTCTAGCGCCATGAACGAAAGAATATCAGACAATTGTATTCCGCTCAAGACCCGGGGAGACTTTGCTAATGGCCATGTAGTGTCTAACT
>JAYUSV010000433.1:0-3864 GCA_043755495.1 Synechococcales cyanobacterium | reverse complement strand
ATATCGCCGACCACCAAGGCTGCAACCTTACCAGAGAAGAAACCGATTGGCCAGTATTCAACGATCAACAGGAGTACTGCGGCCAAATCCACCGTATCGCAGCCTGGGCAGTGCCCGAGGGAATCCACCAAGAACTAGGACTCCGAGACCACATCGGCCTCTTTCTAACCTCAAACGGCCAATGGGCAGCAACTCTAGAACACGCCGAGCATTACCTAGTACGCACCGAACCACCAGCAGAGTTCAAGGTCAAAGGAGCAAGCTTAGGCTTATTCATCCCCGGCCAATGGGCGGAAACCAACGGTAGCCCCAATACTTACAGCGACTACCGAGTCTTCAAGCATTCAGCGGGCTTCTGGAACGCTGAGGAGATTGAGGAGCCGGTGTTAGTCGGGGCTTTCGAGGAATTCTAGGGGTTTCAGGGGGGGGTGAGCGATTGCCCCCTTTTGCTTTGTACGTATACGTTTCAAGAACTCAGAGGATAAAACATTGAAGACAACCACAGAGTTGCGAGATGAACTTTACGAAATGGATGTATTGGCGGGTCGGCTTGCTAAGTACTCTAAGAAAGAATTAGAAACGCTAATCGCTGGCGTTAAGGACAAGACATCAAGAATTGGCGAAGAAGTCCGGCGTGATACCTCGGATCGTTCCTACCAGAAAGAAACCGGCATCATCATCAAGACTGAAGGAGATCGGGGTCAAGTTCAGTGGGATGACAAAAAGACTTGGTACAAGCTCGACAAACTAATAACCGTTAAACGGTAGTGATCGAAGGATTCTATTTAGAACCAGGGGGTGATTGATCGCCCTCTTTTGCTTTGTACACAATCATTCCAAGAAAACCAAGGAGAACACATGACCATTAGACAACTTTGTGACAACGACCCAGCCGTAGCGATCGAACACCTGATCAACGGACTGGTGAACCACAGAGAAATCAAACGCTTTAGGCTAGACCTGGACTCGCCTACTAAATATAAAAATGGTATCTGCACTGGGGGCGCAGCCACAGTAACCTTGGTCAGAATCATAGATATGAGCTTTGCCGCACCACAGCTAGGCGACGAATTCAATAGAGCCGATTTGATGCAAACGGACAGGCGGGATTTGCTGGACTTTGAGGAAGCGATCGAGCTGTTCAGAAAGGGAAATTTGTTGGCGATCGAAAGGTACTTCGACCTGTCAATTTCAGGAATATCCTGCTTACCGTGGAACCTCCAGAACAGCAGTTGGGAGAACGAGATACCAGAAGTGATAAATTTCTGGGAACAGCTCACAGGGCAGCGATACGAGAAATTAGCCAAAGATATAGATGAGCGCTGGGTACGTGCGGCATCATCAGCAGCGAACCGGCTGGCCAGTGATCATCAGGTCGCCGTTGGAGCGCAACGATTTGGAAGGGTCGGAGGGCTGAAGGGATGACCAATATATTGAAAGCCGCACTTGATGGGCTGAACAGAGAAATCTATGCCGGGGTCGAATTCCCGGACGCATTACACCGAATTCTCTTGGCCTTCCCGGAAGTAAGCCAAGAAGAATTGACCGAAGCCTACGACCAGCAGCCATAGGAGATTACGATGCTTAACCGACCACTTTGGAACTCCCGGCAGTTCATCCTGGCCAAGATCGGCAAAACTCCCATGAGTTGCAATTGTCAGCACTGCAAGCCCGGACAGACATTCCTTTGCCCAGTCTGCCAAAGAGAGCAGCCCTATTGCCGAGGCCAAGACGACGATTTCTTCCAGCTTTGCGATGATTGCTGGGCAGCTCAAACAATCTCCCTGACCCCCTGAAGCAATAGACCACATGACCAACCACTGAAAACCAAGGAGAACGAACAACATGAGAATCAAAACCATCTCAGTCGAATTTGGAGCTACCAAAAATCTTGGAAACTTTGAATCAGCCAGAGTTACCGCGCAAGTATGGGCGGAGGTGTCCGAAGAAGAGGACGAAGACGGGGCACTGCAATATTTGTTTGGAGTAGTGAAACAAGCTGTCTCGGACAATCTACCACCACAGCAAAATCAAGGTGTCACGGTCAGCACACAGCGGGTATTCAAGGGATCTGGAGGGTTGAACCAGTGAGAAGAGAAGTGAAAAGACAAGAGCTGCGAGCAGAAATACTTCGACTTTGCTCGGTCTCCAACGAGATTCGCCTCGAAAAACTTATTTCTGAAGAGCGAGAAGCCGGACGAGATCCAATGTATTTGCTTGAGGAAATCCTCGAACTTGAGCAAAAAAGGAATAAATCTGAAAACCAAGGAGAAGCAACATGAAACAGCAAGTCACAATCAGGCTAGACAAACGAGTGGTCGAAAAACTCGATGGCCACGCCATGAAAAAGCGCCAGAACAGAGGCGAAGCTATTGAGGCTCTACTTTGTGAGAGATTCGGAATCATCTTGATTCAAGACAAGGTGGCGCTCGGTGTCATCAAGGAGAAAGACGAGGAAATCGCCAGTCTCCAAAACCAGCTAACTGCTGCCCTGGCTGAAATAGAAGCAGCAAAAGTAAAGACTGAACCTCGATCAATTGGCGTAGTCCACCAGTTGCCGCTAGGAGCTGATAGGTCTGATTCAGAAGTTGATCGATTCACCATGGAAAGAGGCTGACGTGAGAGGACTAAACAAATCAGAGATTCTCAAAGCTTTTGCTAGCGTGTCTTTAGGCTCTTCACTGCTGTACCTAAAGCTCTGCGGGTCTGAGTCACCAGTCAGCCAGCTAAGAGCATCTATTTCAGCCACTAACAAAGGCTTCCGAAAGCTATCAGGGCGGCAAATATTCTCGTCAAGGGGATGGCTAAAGTTTCTGGAAGTGGTGGTGGAGAACGGCAGAGTTCGCCCTGTGATTCACTGTCTGTCAATGGTGCCACCCAGTTACTTTGGGAGCAAATATGTCGCCAAAGCCAAATGGGCTATCACTTGGTGCGATTGCATGGGAGTTGAGCAAGCCCTCAGCGTATCGACTAAATGCGTGAGAAAAGCAGGCTCAAAAACGCATCTGTCCTTTGAGCAGCCCCAAGCTACCACCGATCCATTATGGTTTGCGGAGCTTTCCGAACAGCTTTATAAGATGCGATCATTCTCCGCTGGCGGCATCGTAAAGAGCCACCTGAAATCGATTCAAACAAAGACCCAGAGCTAATCATCCGAATAAACAAACATCAAAGAGAACCAAGATGACCACAACACCCACAATAACTAAAGACCAATTCGCCAGCACCGACTACAACGACCCAGCGGCTAAGATGCCGAAAATCCAGGCATTGCGCGGTGAGAAAGGCGATATCGACTGTGGCTATTTCATCACCGAGACCGAGATGGAAAAGGCTGGCTGGCATTCTTTTAAAGTTAAAGATCTGGTGACTTACCAGTACAACAGCGGCAACCAAGAGCGTGGAATACTGTTGAAGACTCCCAGAATGCTAGTGGTGCCGAGGTCGCCGATTTTTGCCTTCGACAGGCAAGCATCAAGCCAAGAAAAACGATTGATTGTCACTGGAGCCTACTCCCGTCAAGCCCACAACGAACGCGAAAAGTACGGTCTCGGCCAATACTACGAGGTTCTGCTGCTCGACGAAAACAACGAACCGCTCCATGAGTTACCTTTGAGCTACGTGGCAAAAGGAGCCAACCAAAGCAGTTTCAGTAACCATTGGCGGCAGTTGATCAACGAAGTAACTCGGTGTCACGCCCAGGCCAACCAGATTCCAGCGCGACCCAAGAATTCGATGTTCACTTGTCTCTGTGTCTTCCAGTTTTCAGTAAAGCGGGAGTTGGCAGGGAATTCGATGAAGTCTTTTGCTTGCAAGGTCGATGGCCATGCGTCGCCAACGGCGGCCAACTGGGAGAGCTTCTTT
>JAYUSV010000432.1:0-3879 GCA_043755495.1 Synechococcales cyanobacterium | reverse complement strand
TGTCTCGATTTAGTAACAGTTGGTGGGGATATCGGATTATTGGGATCTGTCTGGCTTGGAATGCTCTATTAATGTCGCTACCTTTACCCATTCCATTTACTAATCTTTTACCTGCTTATACTATTTTATTTTTAGCAATTGGCTTACTAGAGTCTGATGGGCTGTTTATTCTGATTGGCTACGCCATGACTACGGCTACAACTATTTTCTTTGCAAGTATTACCGGTGCAATTTGGCAATTAGTCAATCATTGGTTGCAAATCTCAATAATAAAACCCTAAGAAACTCTTTACTTATTTTTCTATGATTTCACAACCTGATCATCACCAAGTAAGTACTAATCTAGTTCCTACTTGGCACACCCTGACTATTGCTCAGACCTTAGACGAGTTGGGGACAGACCAGAAAATAGGTTTAAACGATCAACAAGTAACCGATCGACAACAACAGTTTGGCAGCAACGAACTAGTGGCCGTTGCAGCTCGGCAGTGGTGGCAGATTTTGTTTGAGCAATTCACCAATATTATGTTGGTGATGTTGCTAGTAGTAGCTGTGGTGTCTGGGATCTTTGATTTTATGGAGATTCAGGCTGGAAAGACGAGTGGATTACCGTTTAAAGATACCATTGCTATTCTATCGATCGTGATTCTCAACGGGGTTTTAGGTTATTTCCAAGAAAGCCGCGCTGAACAAGCACTAGCAGCACTTAAAAACATGGCAGCACCTCAAGTCAGGGTGTTGCGTCATGGTCAAATCAGCGAAATTGATAGCAGTGAATTAGTCCCAGGCGATATGATGTATCTGGAAGCCGGTAATCAATTAGCAGCAGATGCTCGATTGGTGGAAGCGGTACAACTGCAACTACGAGAATCGGCCTTGACCGGGGAAGCTACAGCTAGTAGTAAAAGTGCTGAAGCCGAATTAGCGACCGATACACCCTTGGGCGATCGAGTGAATTTAGTCTATCAGGGGACTGAAATTACTACTGGCCATGGCATTGCTGTTGTCACCAATACCGGAATGTGTACCGAACTCGGTAAAATTGCCACTTTGTTACAAGGTGTGAAAAATCAGCCTACTTCACTACAACAGCGACTGACTCATTTGGGAAATGTGTTAGTGATTGGAGCCTTGGTGATTGTTGCTCTAACTATTATTGTGGGAATGTTGCCAGATTTACTGATCGGCTTTTTTAATCTTGCCACTTTGAAGGAATTGGTTAAAACCTCTCTGAGTGTGGCAGTGGCAGTAGTCCCAGAAGGATTACCAACGGTAATCACCATCACTTTAGCGATGGGCACTCAGCGAATGGTCAAACGCCAAGCCCTAATTCGCAAACTCCCAGCAGTAGAAACCCTGGGTGGTGTGACGATTATTTGTTCTGATAAAACAGGCACTCTAACTCAAAATAAAATGGTGGTGCAACAAGTTGCTACTTTGGGGGCTGAATACCAGATTAATGGCGAAGGCTATATTCCCACCGGAGAATTTCAACTCAATGGCGATCGAGTTAACCCAAGTGATGACTCTGCACTCTGGAGTTTGCTGTGGGGCTGTGCCCTGTGTAATGATGCACTGTTGCAATACACCGATAATCAGTGGCAGATTCTGGGCGATCCCACCGAAGGAGCCTTATTAGTCCTCGCCCACAAAGCCGGCATTGAGGTGTCGTCCCAAAGCTATCCTCGGGTTCAGGAATCGCCATTTGATAGCGATCGACAGCGGATGAGTATTATTTGCCAACAAGCTCCCTACTATCTGCTGTTTGCCAAAGGATCACCAGAATCAATTCTTGATCGAGCCACACACACCTTTAAAAATCATCAGTATGTGGAATTAACGAAACTCGATCAACAGCAAATCCTGGCTCAAAATGCTCAGTTAGCGACTCAAGGGCTGAGGGTATTGGGCTTTGCCTATCGCTATTTCACCAATCTTCCAGATGCAGACATGGCAGAATCAGAGCTGATTTGGTCTGGTTTAGTGGGAATGTTAGATGCGCCTCGCTCTGAAGTTCGGGCGGCTGTCGCTACTTGCAAGACCGCTGGGATTCGGACAGTGATGATTACTGGTGATCATCCCTTGACTGCTCAGGCGATTGCTCAAAATCTGGGCATTGCTCAGGCCGATAGCCCAGTTGTCAGCGGCAACGAAATTGCCCAAATGGATGATGAAACCTTGGCGCAAACAATCGATCGAGTCAGTGTCTATGCCCGTGTTGCCCCTGAACATAAGTTACGCATTGTCAAAGCCCTTCAACAGCAAGGCGAATTGGTGGCCATGACGGGAGATGGAGTTAACGATGCTCCGGCGCTGAAGCAGGCAGATATCGGTGTGGCAATGGGAATTACTGGTACCGATGTGAGCAAAGAAGCTAGCGATATGGTGTTGTTGGATGATAACTTTACTTCGATCGTGGCTGCTGTGGAAGAAGGGCGAATTGTCTACACCAATATTCGGCGATTTATTAAATATATTCTGGGCAGCAATATCGGTGAAATCTTGACGATCGCTGCTGCTCCGCTGATGGGTTTGGGTGGTGTGCCCCTCTCGCCGCTACAAATTCTGTGGATGAATCTGGTGACAGATGGTGTGCCAGCGATTGCTCTGGCGCTGGAACCGGGGGATGCGAGCGTGATGCAGCGAGAACCTTTTCAGCCCAATGAAAGCATTTTCGCTAGGGGGCTGGGAGCGTATATTATTCGGATTGGACTAGTTTTTGCGATCGTGACGATCGGGTTGATGAAGTGGGCTTTCGATCGGACTCATGCTGCTGATTATATTGGCGATCCTGATACTTGGAAAACGATCGTCTTTACCACACTCTGTATAGCCCAGATGGGTCATGCTTTAGCTGTGCGCTCTGTAAATAAACTGGTCGTCGAAATTAATCCATTTAGCAATCCATTATTGTTGTGGGCGATTTTGGGGACGATTGTGTTGCAGTTGGCTGTGATTTATATCGCTCCACTGCGATCTTTTTTTGGGACTCATCCTTTGAGTTTATTTGAACTGGGAACCTGTTTTGGTTGCAGCTTACTGATATTTATTTGGATTGAAGGGGAGAAGTTATTTATACGGTGGTTTCAATCTAAAGAATGATGTCAGGAAACTATTTTCATTCCTTATTACTATGAAAAAGTGGCTTTCAGGAGTCTATTTTCAATCGCATCACAAGCTATGCTAACACCATTTTCTATTTGAATAATCTGTCCGATCTCAGCGGCTTTGGTGGCATAGTTAGGATTTCCTAGTAATGCTTGTAATTCTTTGGCAACTCTTACTCCTGTATAGTGCTTACGCTCGATCGTCCTTGATGTACCCAGTCTTTTGACTCGCGCAGCATTGTCTGGTTGGTCGTAAGTATAGGGCATTATCAGGGTAGGACGACCTGCTCGGAGAGCTTGTGCAGTTGTTCCAATTCCGCCTTGATGAACGATAGCACAGGCATGAGGGAAAAGTTGCGAGTACGAAATATAATTGATCGCAATAATATCTTCCGAAAGACCATCTGGAGAATTATTTTTACCAATTAGCAACACTGCACGACGGTTTAATAGTGTTGCTGCCCGAATACTTTCCTGATAGAAAGTACCAGGAACCATCACTACCGCTGAACCTAAGGTAAAAACAATTGGTGGTTCTCCTGCATCTAAAAATCGCTGTAGTTTTGGTGTTATTTCCCCCTCTTTACTGTCGCCATCATAAAATGCAAATCCCGTCACCAAAGTGTTTTTAATCCAGTCGGGCTGCTGCTTTGCCAATACTGAAGAGAACATCGCTACTCCCTTCCCGCTAGAAGAACATGGATCTTTTTTGGCTCTGAGCAAGGCTTTTACCCACGCATTCCGTCTATATTCTTATGACGGGAAGGGAGTA
>JAYUSV010000431.1:0-12281 GCA_043755495.1 Synechococcales cyanobacterium | reverse complement strand
TCGCACGTTAGTCGAGCAGGTCTTGCGCGGCTGTATCGATCTTCAGCCCGAAAGACAGTTGGCAATTATTGGCTATCAAGGCGATCGAGTGCGCACGGCTCTAGAGCATTGGCCAGATGTTGAGTTTGTGGAACAGACCCAGCAGCTTGGGACGGGTCATGCTGTACAACAGCTATTGCCACACTTGGCCGATTTTACTGGCGATTTATTGGTACTCAATGGTGATGTGCCGTTGTTGCGGCCTAGCACCCTGCAAAACCTCTTGCAAACTCACCAGCAAAATAAAAATGCAGCGACTATTCTGACTGCCAAAATTCCAGATCCTCAAGGCTATGGCCGAGTGTTTTGTGACGACCAAATGCTGTTGCAAGAAATTATTGAGCACCGAGACTGTACCGATGCACAGCGCCAGAATAATCGGGTAAACGCCGGGATTTATTGCTTTAACTGGCCAATGCTTCAGGAGGTTTTGCCTAAACTTCAAAGCAATAATGATCAGCAAGAGTATTATATTACTGATGCAGTGAATTTTTTGTCGCCGGTGATGGTGGTGGATGCGGAGGATTATCAAGAGATTTTGGGCATCAATGATCGGCTGCAACTTGCGGAAGCCTATGATATTTTGCAAACTCGGATCAAAAACCAGTGGATGACTGCGGGGGTGACTTTGATCGATCCGGCCAGTATCACGATCGATGACTCGGTAGAAATTGGCAGTAATGCAATTATTGAACCCCAGACTCATTTGAGAGGCAATACTAAAATTGGATCAGGGGCGAGAATTGGTCCGGGTAGCTTAATTGAGAATAGTTCGATCGGTGAGAACTCCACTGTGCTGTACTCGGTGATTTCCGATACCCAGGTGGGTGTGGGGGTAAAGGTGGGGCCTTATGCACACATGCGCCAGCAGGCGGTGGTGGGAGATAATTGCCGGGTGGGGAACTTTGTGGAGTTAAAGAAAACCACTTTGGGCAAGGATACCAATGTGGCTCATTTATCCTATTTAGGTGATGCTACTCTTGGTGAGCAGGTGAATATTGGTGCTGGGACAATTACTGCCAATTATGACGGGGTGCGTAAGCATCAGACGGTGATTGGAAATAAGACGAAGACTGGTTCTAATACTGTGCTAGTTGCACCTTTGACTTTGGGTGACAATGTGACAGTGGCGGCGGGTTCTACTCTGACTGAAGATGTGGCAAGTGATGCTCTGGCGATCGCCCGTGCCCGTCAGGTAGTGAAGCCCGGTTGGAAACTAGATGGTGCTAGCTAGGGATCAACTTCCGAGCTAAGATGTTGGTGAATATTTGGAGGTGATGTAAATATTGCCTCCTTTGATTTTTGGTTGGGGCTGCTGCGATTATTATCAGGCTATGTTTCCAACTTTTCAGAACTTACTTTTATCAAGATTTCTATATGGCTCGCTATACCTGTCGATTTTCTATTCCTGCCGATCACGGTAAAATCAGAAAGCCGCTCTGTGACTTGATGAAGGCGTGCAACATGGAAATTATTTACGAGATTGAAGATTACATCATGGGGCGGGAAAATCCTGGTGGAGTGCCTTTTGCTAAGTTGGTGACTACTGAGATTTTGATTGATATTACGATCGCCACGGCGAATTCGGTGGGAATTAAGCTGGTGGTGAAGAATGAGGAGCTACCTTTGAAGGTGAATAATCATTGTCAGCAAGTGTTTCAGGAGGTGCAAGATGAGGTCGTGAAGCGTCATCCTGATTGGGTATTGATGCCTGATGAAGAGGAGAATACTGGCGCTTAAGTTTTTCCTTGGCCTAGTAGGGAAGACTGCCAGATTTTAGCAAAATTATCAAATGTTCAAGTTGCCTCCATAAGTTGGGGCGGTGACGCGCTTCGGCGGAGGTGGTCATGCGTTCTAAGGGGTAGAGCATTTTCAAACATTATCCTTTGTGCTAGCGCAGCATAGCCAATTTTCTGGTCAGCTAATCTGGGCACTCAAAACTTGATGCCACGATAGCAGCAATTCCAAATTTGAAATTTTCAGAGGCTGAAACCCCTGATTTCTCGTTGAAATCAAGTTCATTTGAAGGGACTTGTTCGCTGAAATGGCGCAAATTCGTTCCAAATTTGGAATTGCTGTCTAATATTTTTCTATTGCTCAGAAGATTAGGCATAGTACCTTTATTCGATAATAGATGTCAAACCTAATTCAGCAAAAGCATGGAGATATCTCAAGAGCTAAAATAACTATGAGGTCGATCGGGTAGAGCTAGTTTATACCAAGTTTGTATCTTTGATTGCTTCTCGTCCAGTAATTCAAACTCTGTTACCGCTTAGCTCTCAAGGTTTAGAAGTAAAAGATGATAAATTTTCCGTTTAACTACTAAGGGTGGTGGCTTTGAAGTTTCTCATGAAAAGATGGCTTCGACGGTGGCAAGGTTACAGACAGCTCAGCCCTTCCCACTCATCATTATTTGGAAGTGATTGTGTGAACAAATTTTCCCCGCTTCCAAGGCATAAAAAATTAGTAAGGTGTTGCTTGCTATCGTATTACAGGGATTACTAAGATTGCCCGAAGATATGTCCAGGGTGCTTAGTATAGAATCAAGACGCTAAGTACCAGTTCGATCGAGAAGTAGGGTATATTGCTTCCCATCAGCTCTAGACTCTTAGCCTATGACCGTTTCGCCTGCCAACCGTCGGCCACCGCTGCTACTCATCGTCGATGACGATGAGGTCGTTAGAAAGATCTTGGCACAAAACCTAGCCGCAGAAGGCTATCAGATCGTCGAGGCCAAAAACGGCGAAGCCGCTCTGGTCATGTATCAGCAAGTTCAGCCCGACATGGTGCTCCTAGATGGCATTATGCCGGTGATGGATGGCTTTGAATGCTGTGCCAAACTGCAAGAACTCCCCGGTGGTCCCCAAACTCCGGTGCTGATTATTACTGGGCTAGAAGAAACCAGCTACGTCGATCGAGCATTTGAGGTCGGTGCCGCCGACTACATTACCAAACCAGTCCACTGGCCAGTGATGCGCCAGCGTGTCCGTCGCCTACTACAACAATCTCAGCTTTACTCTGACCTAGAAACCTCCAACCTGGCACTACGTCAAACTGCCCATCAGCTTCAAGAACAAAACCACTTACTAGAACAAGCTAAACAGGCCGCCGAAACTGCTAACCGGGCGAAAAGCTCCTTCTTGGCAGCCATGAGCCATGAAATTCGCACGCCGATGAATGGGGTTATTGGTATGACCGGCTTGCTGTTAGACACTGAGCTAGATACCCAGCAATACGATTTTGTGAACACCATTCGTAGCAGTGGTGATGCCCTGTTGACTTTGATTAACGACATTTTAGACTTCTCCAAAATTGAATCTGGCAAACTAGAGCTAGAGCAACAGCCTCTGAATATTCGTGACTGCATTGAAGAAACCCTGGATATGTTGGCTCCTAAGGCTTCAGAGCAGGGCTTGGAACTGGCCTATTTGATCTATAAAAATACCCCCAGCAATGTGATCGGAGATGTCACCCGCATCAAGCAAATCTTAGTCAACCTTGTGGGCAACGGAGTCAAATTCACCCCCAAAGGCGAAGTAATTGTGGCTGTTACCAGTCATAAAATAGGCGATCGAAACTCGGCCTTTAGTGACCCCGACCCCACCTACGAAATCAAATTTGCTGTCAAAGATACCGGCATTGGCATTCCGGGCGACAAGCTCGATCGATTATTCCAAGCTTTCAGCCAAGTGGATTCTTCTACTACCCGCAACTACGGGGGCACTGGATTAGGATTGGCCATTAGCCGCCGTTTAGTAGAAATTATGCAGGGCAAAATGTGGGTAGAAAGCCAAGAGCACTATGGCTCTACTTTTTACTTTACGATCACTGCTAAAGCTGCTCCAGCAAGGCATCTTACCCCTAAAGCAGAATCGCCACAGGCTGCCCAGTTACAAGGCAAGCGCTTGTTGATTGTGGAAGACAACAAGACTCATCGGCAGATTTTGAACCTGCAAACCCAAGCCTGGGGCATGATTCCGGTGGTGACTTGCTCGGGAGCCGAGGCGCTGCGCTATCTAGAGCGCCAAGAGCTTTTTGACTTGGCGGTTTTAGATATGCAAATGCCCGAAATGGATGGCATTGAACTGGCTACCAAAATTCGGCAAATGGCTGCCTATCGGCATTTACCACTGGTGGTACTGAGTTCTTTGGGGGTCAGCAAAATCGATGCTGGCAAAGTGGATTTTGCGGCGATTTTGAGCAAACCTATTAAGCAATTGCAGTTGCATGATGTTTTATCTAAAGTGCTGGGTGGTCGATCGGACCTTATGGAACAGGTTCGCAGTGAACAAGAGACGGCCAACAAATTGCCTGATCCTTCTCACTCTTTGCGAATTTTACTAGCCGAAGATAACTTGGTAAATCAAAAAGTAGCAATTCACATGCTGAAAAAAATTGGCTATCAAGCCGATGTAGTGATGAATGGTTTAGAGGCGATCGAGACTCTCCAAAAATCTATCTATGATGTAGTGCTAATGGATCTTCAGATGCCTAAGATGGATGGCATTGAGGCCACTCGCCATATTATTTCCCGCTTTCCACCGGAGCGTCGGCCTCAGATTGTAGCGATGACTGCTAACGCGATGGAAGGCGATCGAGAGACTTGTTTAGCAGCCGGAATGAATGACTATATTACTAAACCAATTAACATTGAGCAATTAGCTAAAGCCCTAAGTCACTGTCGTCCTTTGGCTTCTCGTGCTAGCCATGCTACTTTGAATTAACTATGAAATATCGTTGGGATTACCAAATACAGCTACGAGATACTGACGCGGCAGGAGTGGTGTATTTCGCTAATTTTTTGACCATTTGCCACGCTGCCTATGAGGCTTCTTTGGGTGCGGCGGGAATTGATTTGCGTTTACTAATTAGTGGATCGGATGTGGCTTTGCCGATTGTTCATGCCAGTGGGGATTTTAAGCAGCCTTTGTACTGCGGCGATCAAGTTCAGGTCTTCCTCTCGCCCAGCCACATCAATGAGAGTGAGTTTCGGGTGGATTATCGGTTGTGTTTGGTGGATGGTAAGGTGGCGGGAAGGGTTTTGACTAAGCATGTGGCCATTGGAGTGATCAATCGAAAACGCACTAGTCTGCCTATCCAAATTCAATCCTGGTTGGAATTTAGCCCATAGAGCCAACTTTGAACAATTCAGCATTTCCAAAGTTGCTCATATTACTTTTGCAGGCGATAATAAAGAGAATAGACATAATTCTAAAAGCAATGGTAGGAAAACATTTTACTTCATCTATTTATTTCATTGGTCTAGCAATATTGATATCAAATACACAAGGTCATGGCACAAAAGACAAGAATGCTTAGGTCAAAGTATTCGGAGACATAAACCTGTTTACAAAGTGTGTTTATATTAAAATCAAGCTGTAAAAGGAGTACCATTGCTATCAACGATCAATCAAACCAGATTATTAATATCAAAGAACACTGAATCCAAAAAAAAAATCACAATTTGGACAGTTTTTTACGTCTGAAAAAACAGCGGCATTCATGGCCAACATGTTTCCACCTGCCAATGGCAACTGCCAACTACTTGACGCCGGTGCCGGAATCGGTTCACTTTCCGCAGCTTTCCTCGATCGCGCAACAGCTCCAAAGGAACACAGATCGCCATTCCAAGACTTTGGTTTTCAGCAAATAAAAATAGACGCTTATGAATACCGCCGATTCTCTCGACGACAAGTTCTCGCCTCGAACTTTCACCATCACCACCCCCCTTTACTACATCAATGGCTCCCCCCACATCGGCCATGCCTACACCACAATGGCCGCTGATGCCTTGGCGCGGTTCAAGCGTTTACAGGGACAAGAAGTACTACTAATTACTGGCACCGACGAACACGGCCAAAAAATCGAACGCACCGCGATCGAAGCCAATCTTTCACCCCAAGCCCACTGCGACAAAGTAGTGGCCGATTTTCAGCAGCTTTGGCAGCAATACAATATCCAGATCGATCGATTCATTCGCACCACCGATCCCCATCACGAGCAGATCGTTAAGGAATTTTTCCAGCGGGTGTTGGATAAAGGCGATATTTACCAAGGCCAACAAAAAGGCTGGTACTGCGTAGCCTGCGAAGAATTCAAAGACGAGCGCGATCTGTTGGCCGAGAAGCATTGCCCTTTGCACCCCAGCAAAGTAGCCGAATGGCGCGATGAAACCAACTACTTCTTTCGGCTGTCTGCCTACCAAGAAAAACTAGAAAAACTCTACGTCGATCGACCAGATTTTATTCAGCCCAACAGTCGCCGCAACGAAGTTTTGAGCTTTGTGAAAGGTGGTTTGCAAGATTTCTCTATCTCCAGGGTGAATTTAGACTGGGGTATTCCGTTACCCAACGATCCCAGCCACACCATTTATGTGTGGTTTGATGCCTTGTTGGGCTATATTAGTGCCCTGGCAGAACCAGGACAAAATCCTAACTTGCAAGACTCCATTAGCAAATGGTGGCCAGCCAATGTTCACATCATTGGCAAAGATATTCTGCGCTTCCATGCCGTCTATTGGCCTGCAATGTTAATGTCTGCTGAGTTACCCTTGCCCAAAATGGTTTTTGGCCATGGCTTTTTTACCAAAGATGGCAAAAAAATCAGCAAAAGCGAAGGCAACACCGTAGACCCACTTCAGCTCGCCCAAACTTACGGCGAAGAATCGCTGCGCTATTTCTTTTTGCGCTGTTTTGAATTTGGTCAAGATGGTGATTTTAACGAAGCTCGCTTTGTGGAAATTGTTAATAACGATTTGGCTAACGGCTTAGGCAACTTGCTGAACCGCACCTTGGGAATGGTGAAAAAATACTCGGAGCAATTGGTGGTACCCGGTTGTGATGCATCTGAGATTCCGGCGGATCATCCTCTCAAGTTGATCGGGCAAGATTTGGGCAGCCGAGTGACTGGTCACTACGATCAATTGGCTTTTAGCGCCGCCGCCGAAGCTGTATTTGATTTGGTGCGCGCCAGTAACAAGTTTATTGACGATTCAGCTCCTTGGGCGATGTTTAAAGCCGGTCAACAGACCGAACTCCAGCAGGTTTTATACAGTTTGTTGGAATCTGCCAGGTTGGCTGGATTCCTGCTATCACCAGCGATCCCCAAAATTTCTACCGCCATCTACCAACAGCTAGGCTTGACGATCGACTTTGATCACCTACAATCGACAGGGGCATTGGTAGATTTCAAGGCTCACAGCGCTTGGGGCTTTTTGCCAGTGGGAGGACAGCTCAAATCAGCCCAACCAGTATTTGCTAGGTTAGAATTGGCATCTGAGAACTCGGCATAACATCATTGGACAAGTCGGTAGCTTACTATCGCCAAAGGCAATGCTAACGGTGTATCTCAGCACTGGTTAGCATCACACCGCAGGCCATCAAACCCATAAAAATTTTTTTTATACCCTTTTTCCAAAAACTCTTTTGAGGCGTTTTCATGCTCAGTAACACTCCACCTAACCAAGGCGGCGCTTTTTCGCCGGAACAAGTCCTCGAAAATCGCGGACGGGTGGCAATTTTTATCGATGGCTCCAATCTTTTCTATGCGGCACTGCAACTCAATATCGAAATTGATTACACCAAGCTGTTAGCCCGCTTAACCGGCGGTTCACGGCTGTTGCGTTCTTTTTTCTATACCGGAGTCGATCGCACCAACGAAAAACAGCAGGGCTTTTTGCTCTGGATGCGCCGCAACGGCTACCGAGTAATCGCCAAAGACTTGGTACAGTTGCCTGATGGCTCCAAGAAGGCCAACCTAGATGTAGAAATTGCCGTAGATATGATGTCTTTAGTCGGCTGCTACGACACCGCCGTCTTGGTGAGCGGTGATGGAGATCTAGCTTATGCCGTAGATGCCGTTAGCTACCGAGGAGTTCGGGTAGAAGTGGTCAGTTTACGATCGATGACCAGTGATAGTCTAATTAATGTCTCTGATCGATACATAGATTTAGAAAATGTTCGAGAAGACATCCAAAAAACTTCTCGTAGTAGCGGGCCAGGTAGCTCTGATATATGGATTTGATATTTGCTTTTCCTCACACCCAATCTTTTTGCTGAGCAAGGAGAGGGGCTTAACTGTATGAATTCATCTCGTTGGTTTACGACTGGGATCGCTGTTGCCTTGTGCTGTGGCATGGTCTTGAGTGGATGTGGTTCGGGCAAAAAAGACCCATCTGCTGATAACCCAGTCACCGAAAACAAGCTGAGCATCGATAACTTCAGCTTGGAGCAATCTAACGCTCAAGGCAAATTGTGGTGGAAAATGAAAGCTAAGAAAGCTTCTTATACCATCGATCGCAAAGTCGCCCAGGTGAAAGATCTAGCCGGGGAACTCTACCAAGATGGTCAGGTAATTATGAAGCTGACCGCCCAAACTGCTGATGTGATTCAAGATGGCGAAAAAGTTACTCTGCGGGGCGACGTGACCACCACTGAAACCCGCAACCAATTGGTCGTAGTCAGCCAAGAACTAGAATGGCAACCCAACCAAGATTTATTGATCATTAGCAAAGGTGTTCGTGCCACCCATCCAAAGGCCCAGATGACTGCCGATCGAGGTACTTACCTCAGTCGGCAGCAGCGGCTGGAGTTGTTTGATAAAATCATCGCTTTTGCCCCAGCCGAAAATATTCGGCTGCAAACCAGTTATCTGCTCTGGAATGTAGATACTGCCAATATCAGTGGCAATCAAGCAGTGAGAATCGATCGATTTAAAGAGGGCAAACAAATTGAAGAGGTCACTGCCGACAGCATTAATTACAACATCGATAAACAGACAGCCAAACTGGGTAGCTCCAGTAAAGTAAAGTTTAACTCCATAGAACAGGCCATCAAAGTAGAGGCAAATAGCGCTACTTGGGAAATTAAACCCAACATCGTGGCACTGCAAAACAAAATTCGCTTCGATGGCACTAAACCAGTCATACGGGTTACATCCAACAATGCTCGTTGGGATATCCAAAAACAGCTCATTACCGCTAGCAATGCCCTGGAAATTTTTGACCAGACAGAACAGGCCACCTTCACCGCAGCCAGCGGCAGCTTAGATTTGGCTAAGAATACTGCTATTTTAAACGGCAACGCCCGTGGCTCATCTACTCGTAACCAAGCCAAAATCCAAGCTGAAAAAATCACCTGGGATATCACCACCCAACAAATTACTGGCAAAGGCCAAATTCGCTATCAACAAACCGATCCCGGCCTTAAGGTGAATGGTGCGGAAGCCCTCGGCAAGCTCCAAGACCAATCAGTGGTGGTAACTGGCAATGGCAAAGATTTTGTGGAGACCCAAATAATTCCTAGCCCTGAAAGCCTTAACAAATAACATTTTTAGCCATATGTGGGGTTCGGCTCCGCTCACCCACCTATGGCTAAAAATAAAATACTGCTAAGATAAACACGAACTTTTCCTTGGTGCTATGAATAACTCCTTCTCTACCGAAGAATTGCGCGATCGACGGCGGCAGCTTCGTAAAGAGCGGCAAGTCCGCACCCTGAAAGTTTCTTGGCAAGTATTGCTGCTCGGTGGCATTGTGGGAGGAGTGACTTGGGGCGTAACCCGACCAGATTGGACAATTAGTAAACCACAGCAGGTGAGCATAGCAGGTAATCAATCCCTCACCGAAAGTGCAGTGCGCAACATGCTGGGGTTGAGTTATCCGGCCTCTTTGTTGCAAATTGAACCCCAGGTGCTCAACGCCAAACTGTTAGCCCAAGGGAGTGTAATAAAAGCCACTGTTCATCGAGAGCTGCTGCCACCTCGTCTGCATGTGCAAATTAGAGACCGGCTGCCAGTAGCTGTGGTGGATCGATCGGTCAACAACAAAGTTACCAAAGGGTTAATAGACGAAACTGGCCAATGGCTACCACTGACTAGCTACCGACTAAAACCTGAGCAAATACCTAAACTTCGTTTGGTCGGCAGCCAATCTTGTCCTGGCTGGCCTGAGCTATACCGTGCCATCCAACAAAGTCCAGTCCAAATCGGCATAGTAGACTGTCAAGATCCGCTCCATTTGACCCTGGCTACTGAAATTGGTACGGTGCGGATTGGTGAGTTCGATCACACCAAAATTTACAAACAATTACAACGGGCACATGAACTGCGCAATTGGCAACAGTCCACATCCCTAAAAAATGCTATTGTCGATTTAGAAAATCCTCAGTCGCCCAAACTGCAAGAAATTGGAGGAAAGTCAATAACCCCCATCACCAGTGGTGCTAAACCGCCAGTCCCGATTAGGTGAGCCAAACCAAGCAGATTGAATTAAGATTGTTAAAAACATTTACTTTTTGTGCGAAAATCCATCAATATCTAGCTAATACCCGGTATTTTGGGTTTAAATGTTTCACTGAGATTTATCCATTCCATCGAACAAACGGTTTCAGTTGGCAGTCAGCGCCTATTCAGAGCAATCAATTATGAGTAAACCCAACCCCATTTCATACCCAGGATTTAATAACCCCATGTCTGGCAACGACCCAATGTTCGATGAAATTGTCCCTAGCAGCGTCGCCAGAATTAAGGTGATCGGCGTAGGTGGTGGTGGTAGCAACGCTATCAACCGCATGATTGCCAGCGATATCACCGGCATCGAGTTCTGGACAATGAACACCGATGCCCAGTCGCTTTCCAACAATGGTGCCAATCGGCGGCTACAACTTGGCCAAAAGCTCACCAGAGGTCTAGGTGCTGGTGGCAACCCAGCGATCGGCCAAAAAGCCGCTGAAGAGTCGCGGGAAGAAATTGCCGCTGCTATTGAAGGCGCTGATTTAGTCTTTATTACCGCTGGGATGGGCGGTGGCACTGGAACTGGAGCTGCCCCCATCGTTGCAGAAATCGCCAAGGAAATGGGCATTCTCACCGTTGGGGTCGTAACCAAGCCTTTCACATTTGAAGGCCGTCGTCGCACCAACCAGGCTGATGAAGGCATCGCCGCCTTACAAAGTCGGGTCGATACATTAATTGGGATACCTAATGACAATTTGTTGAAGGTGATCTCTGAGCAGACCCCGATGCAAGATGCCTTCCGCTTCGCCGATGATGTGTTGAGATCGGGTGTCCAAGGCATTTCCGATATCATCATGATTCCGGGCTTGGTGAATGTGGATTTCGCCGATGTGCGGGCAGTGATGGCTGATGCCGGTTCAGCGATGATGGGCACTGGCACAGGTTCGGGCAAAACCCGTGCTGAAGACGCCGCCAAAATGGCGATCGAGTCACCGCTACTGGAGTCTTCGATCGAAGGTGCCCGAGGGGTAGTCTTCAATATCACGGGTGGTGTAGACCTGAGCCTGCACGATGTGAATAAAGCTGCCGAAGTGATTTATGCTGCCGTAGACCCCAATGCCAACATTATTTTTGGGGCGGTGCTAGATGAGCGGATGCAGGGCGAAGTCCACATCACGGTTATTGCCACTGGTTTTACTGGTGAATCCCAGTCTCCACCTCCAGCTATGAGTAAAGCCGTTCCTATGTCTTTGCCCAAGCGTTCTGTTTCTCCTAGTCCTCTGCCAGTGCAAGAGTCTAAAGGTAATCAAAAGGGCGGATTGGATATTCCTGAGTTTTTACAAACTCGCCAGCCTAAAAAGTAATCTAGAGCAAAATTTTTGTTTATTGATATGTGGCGAATGCTGCATTATCTCTGCCTCCCTGTAGAAGGGGGGCTTTTTGTGTTCTCCCCAATCTCAGCACCCAACAATATCAAAGAAGAGCGGCGACTCATTTGAATCACCGCTCTTCTTTGATTAACGTAACATTCAGTACTCCCCGAGCAAGATTCGAACTTGCGACCGATCGGTTAACAGCCGATTGCTCTACCACTGAGCTATCGAGGATTGCGTTTGCTGGGTTTAGGCCAGTTTTCCCATTATAACCATGCTTAGGAATTATTGGCAAGGGTTTGTTCTAAATTTCTTTTAAAAAACTCCATCAATGTTTTAAACGCTGTAGGTAGCGTAGTAAATAAGTACACCCACTAAATTTTAGATGAGATATGTATGATAAAGCAAAAACCATATATTGCAACTAGCACGCTTGATCTAATACCAGATATGGGGTTTCGCTGGTCTGTCAATCCCCACATATCGGTGATTTCTAAATGCGACTAATTCAAGAATTTCTCTGAAATTCGGAATACAATATGACTCCCTGACAAATGGCTGCACATGGAACTATCTACCCTAGACCCTCTGCACTATGCTGAACTAGTAAAAGACAGCGGAATTGCACCTGGTTTAGCC
>JAYUSV010000430.1:0-3885 GCA_043755495.1 Synechococcales cyanobacterium | reverse complement strand
TATCGGTTACATCTTCTACGAATAGTTCTGAATCTGATACTTGCTCAAAATCGAATTGAGGTAACTGCTGGCCAATATTTTCTTTTTGGCTAAAAGGTGATTCTATTGATAATAATGAGCTGTTACTAATTGGGCGAGTGGCAATGTCTTCATTCCAGAGATTTTTGGAGGAGTCTGGGTCTAAATACTCAATATGAGGATCTTCTTGAGTGAGGATATCTTCGTTTTGCACCCAAGTAGCATCAAAAGACAGCTCTTCGTCAAAGAGTTGCATGAATTCATCCAACTCTTGTTCGGAATCACCAAAGTCATGATCACCGATAGCTTCGGTAGAAACCATTTGTGGTTCAAATAAGAAGTCGGCACTGGTTGGTAGTGGTTTTTCCACTTGTAAGTCCGAAGAATCGTCTTCGGTAATAATTACATCATCCCAAACACCACTGATCGAATCGAGAGTATCATAAGCACTCAAATTAGTTGGAGTGCGAGGACTATTGATGGCATTGGGAGCCAGTAAGATCTCTAGCTCTGGAGTGGAGGTAATAGCATGATGCTTTCCAGCCATCACCAACATTTGGGCTTGATGAATAGCATTGGGAATCACTTTTTGCAACTGCACAACACCATTTAAAGGATTGTTCACTGCCAAACGACAGCTAATGAGTAAATTAGTCCAAGCCAAATACTCAAAGCTTTCGCCCAGGCTGCCAATTTTTTGGCAGATCGGCTGCAATTCTTGCTTAGTAACAAATTCTGGCTGAGGTTTTTTACAGATATCTACAAACTGCTGAAGTTTTTGATTAACATAGTTACCAAATACTTGCTCGATCGCGGGGTCTGTAAAAGGTAAATCGGATTCATCAGCCGTAATTTCACCGCTTGATTTTTGAATCCGTTTGGCGATTTTGGCGAATACAACCTCTTTCAGTAGATCGGGAGGAACGGTTTGACTATGCTGTACCATCTGAATGCTCAACCGCAAAATTTCTAATCCTTCTAGGAGTAGATCTTGCAGCTTTTCATCTACAGGAATTGATCGATCTTTAATGGCCTTAAAAGCTTGTTCAAAATGATTGCCCAGTTGCTGTACCACTTCCAGACCCAGCATTGCTGCTCCCCCTTTGATGGAGTGGGCTGCCCGAAACACCTCTTTGATTTTGGCAGGTTCAGCCAGACTCATGGGGAGAATCAATCCTTCCTCGATGGTGCGTAAATGTTCTTGCGCCTCATCGAGAAAGTAGCCAAGAATTCTGTCAGTTTCTGCCATGGATTTTGCCGGAAATTAAAATTGGGTAACAGCAGGCAGTTAATCTACCTTGAATCGTTCAACATAAGTTAGCAAGTTGCGCGCTACGATTACCAGGTTTTCCAACGAAGAAGAAACTTTTTGAGCTTCTTGAGACGTTGACTGTGCCTGAATTTCGACCGATTGCATTACCTCGGTAACAGACTTGGAAGTCTCTTTTTGTTCGATGGTATCAGCAGTAATCGATCGCACCAAAGAATCGATGCGGTTGGATACTTGAATGATGTCATCCAGCGAAGTTTTGGCTTGTTCGGCCAACTTCGTACCCTGAATTACCTGCTGAGTACCTTGTTCCATCGCTGCCATTACCGAGCCGGTTTCGCTCTGAATTTGCAGTACGATGTGCTCGATTTCTTTCAACGCCTTAGCGCTTCTATCTGCCAACTGTCTTACTTCATCGGCTACGATGGCGAAACCTTTGCCAGCTTCACCAGCTCTAGCCGCCTCAATACTGGCGTTTAAAGCTAGGAGGTTGGTACGAGAAGCAATCTGCGAAATCACCGATACGATTTGGGAGATCTGTTGAGAAGACTCGGCCAAGCGTTTTACCTTACGAGTACTTTCGGCTACCGTTTCGCGGATTTCTAAAATACCGGCTACGGTTCTTTCTACTGCTTCACCACCTTTAAGGGCAGTAGCCGAAGCGGTGCGAGCTACTTCTTCCGATTCTCGGGCGCTTTCGGCTACTCGCTTAATGGAAGCGGTCATCATTTGGACTGAGTTCACCGTGACCGCTAGCTCTTCGGCTTGGCGTAGTGCGTCAGAAGACAAGCGACGGGCGAATGCTTCACTTTCGGTAGAACTGTTGTTTACCTGGACCGCAGCGGTTTGTACCTGTTGGACAATCTGCCGCAAGCTGTCAATTGTTAAGTTGAACGAGTCGGCGACCGCACCCAATACGTCAGCAGTTACTTCTGCTTTTACGGTTAAGTCACCGCGAGCTGCGCCTTCTACATCATCTAGTAGGCGAATTACTTGGCGTTGTAGCTCGTCTTTGGCCTGTTCCATTTCCCGTGCTTTGCGTTGGGCTTCGCTATTGCTGGCTACCACGCTTTGTAGCATATGATTAAAAGAAGCCGAAAGTCGGCCCAGTTCACCGTTGCTAGAAACAGTAGCGCGGGCTTTGAGGTTGTTTTGAGCTACTTGGTCGAAAGTAGATTGCAAATCGACGATAGTTTCTTCTACCGCCCGGTTATACTTACGACCCATGACGGCTGTAGCTCCACAGGCACTTATGCCCGCTACTAATGCTAGAGACCCAGCCAGTAGTGGTGAAGGTTTAATTTCTTTAGGACCAGCAATGATTGCGCCGATCGCTACCACCAATACAGCACCAGCAGCTACACCACCACCGATCGCACCCAAGACCCAAGGACTTTTGGCTAGAGATGGCTGGCGGAATTCAGCTAATGGACTATTACTGTCGGCGCTGACTTCTTCACGGCCACCGACCACCAGGTTATCTACGCCCTTAGCTGCTATTCCAGGGCTAGAGTTAATAAAGGTGGAAGTGAGATCGAAGTTAGTAGGTGGACTAATACTGCCCGAAATTGGCACAGCCTGCCTCAATTCTTCGGGGCTGAGAGAACCAGAAAGTTCTGGAGTGCCTTTAGCCGCCATAAATCCAGATTTTTCGGGTTTAATACCTTCTTGCAAAGACTCCAACAAAGAGGAATTTAGGGCTTTATTACTACCTTTAGGTGCTTCGTATTCCAAAAAGCCCGAGATAAAATCGGAAGTGTTTTCGGGGGCATCATCATCGTCTTCAGCGTTCCAAACATCCGAAGGAGCTGCCTGACCATTACCAACCCCTAAGGTTTCATTTTCGTTATTAAAAATCGAAGATTCATCTGCACCGAAATCTGGAGCTTTGTCTAAGGAAGGATTACTATCTTCAGAGACAGTTGGTTCCATCGGAAGATCTTCAAAAGGATTGCTGATAAAGGCTTCAGTTGCTGGCTCACCACTGGGATAATCGAAAGCGAAGGCGTCTGTAAGAGTCTCTTGCTCATTAGCATGAAAATTTGTTGTTGCCGCTGATTTTTTCTGGCCGAGACTGCTGCCAAAATCGGTAGATTTTTGCTCAAATACATCATCGCTTTCAATGCCCATTTTGGCTGCGGCCAAGTCAAACTCATCATCTATGGTCAATAGCTCAGGCTGTTGCCAAGTGAGCATTTCTAGCTCACTTTGGTCTTGGGGTAATTTTTCGGGCTGATGACCGCCCGAGTCACCGCCAATATTGCTTTGGGCGTAGTCTATACCATCTCGAGCATATTGGAGTGACTGGGGGTCACGGGCAATTTTTAGCACTGCTTCGTACTCTTGACGACCCACTTCATATTGCTGTAGTCCGTAGCAATAAATGTGGCCGCGTAATAGTCGGGTATTGGAGTCTTCGGCACAGGCAGGCAACAGCTTGTCGATAATCCCAGCGGCTTTTTGGTAATCACCTTGGGAGTAAGCGGCTTCGGCCTGCAGATATTCTCGATCGTAATTGGGAGTAGAAACCATGATGTAACCTGATTAACTGTACCTAGAGTGCAAATTTACAAAAGATATACCGAGAAGCCTGACCA
>JAYUSV010000429.1:0-3902 GCA_043755495.1 Synechococcales cyanobacterium | reverse complement strand
TGCTCGCCTGTCGGCAGAAAGGGACTAAAGTCCCCCGAGTCGCTTGTATCTCAGGGCTGAAGCCGCTGAGCTTTACGCATCCCGCGTTTCCTTGTAAGCTAAGATCCAGAGAACGTGAGGTATAAAACTATGTATCAAAACAATCCGATCGTACCTGTAAACACTTTGCCAACCATGTACGACCTACCCAGTGAAGACCCGGAGGAAATGGGCTTGCCAGATGAATTTCATGATGTTCAGCCTGATCTACTAAAAGAAACCTGCCACCCCAACACCAACGAATTTTTTATCGGGGCAGACCTGAACCTATATTATGATGCTAAGCGCACCAACTGGTATAAACGCCCAGATTGGTTTCTAGTAGTAGGCTCACTAGCCAGCTCATCCATCGCAAACTCCCGACTAAGTTACGTAATGTGGCAAGAACACATCGCACCGTTCTTAATGGTAGAACTACTATCACCAGGAACAGAAGCCGAAGACCTCGGCCAAACCTTCCGAGTAGTAGGGAAACCACCAACCAAATGGCAAGTCTATGAACAAATATTGCGCGTCCCCTACTATGCCATCTTCGACAGATACTCCAACCAATTTCGGATGTTTTCTCTCCAAGCCACCCAGTATGTAGAACAAACTATTAGCGGTCAAGGATTCTGGTTCCAAGAAATAGAACTGGGTCTCGGAATTTGGAGCGGACTTTACCAGGGCATGGAAGGCCGGTGGCTTCGTTGGTATGACCAATCAGGAAACTGGATATTAACAAATCAAGAAGACAAACTACGAGCTAATCAAAGAGCCGATCAACAGCAACAACTTGCAGAACAAGCTAGACAAGAAGCCGATCAACAGCGGCATAAAAATGAGCTGCTGTCTGCCAAGCTGCGAGAACTAGGTATCAATACTGATGAAATAATTTAGATTCTTCGTATAGACTCATAGTCTTTCAACCAAGATTAAAGATTATCACCCCAATACTGCTCACAAACACAAATCGCTTCACCCCATAAGCACCCGCCGCCCTCATCAAAATCTTTGACCCCTCCGTATTCACCCGCCGAAACTCCGCCAAAGGATCAACCATAGTTTCCTTCAACAGCTCAACGAATTGAGCAAATCCCAGATCCTCAACAACGTAGTAACCTTACCGCTGGCGCAGCCATCTTTGCCGGGTTAAAATTAGACCAGCAGCTAATTAACCAAATCTTCAGGAGCGATCTTATGCAAGGTTCAGTAATATACGACCAAATCTTTCAAGAAGGCGAAGCCCGTGAAAGACTCTTAATGATGAAAATGTTAAATCGGTGATTAGGTTTGGATGGCAGCTCAAAAGCAAAAACTTTACCGATCGACCTCCAGTCTCAGATCGAATCATTATCCCTATCACAAGTAGAATCTTTAGCAGAAGTCTTACTGGACTTTAGCAATCTAAGTAATTTAGAAGAATGGCTATCTAGCGAATCAAAGTAGCTGCTATCTGCCAAACTGCGAGAACTAAGTATCAATGCTGATGAAATAATATTAGCTGAAAGCCATAGAATGTGGGGGTTCTGACCCCCACGCCCCCCCAGTTAGAAGCCACTGCAAAACACTACTCTTCACAATTCAAGTTACAATAATAGTGAATATTCGATCGGTACATCCATATGATCGTTCAAGCCTCTGCCAAAATCATTTATCCCGATTGTGATGGACAGCCGATGTCAGACAATACCAAACAGTTCCGCTGGATCGTTACGATTAAGGAAAATTTAGAATTACTCTTTGCCCAAGATCCGAATGTTTTTATCGCCGGAGACTTACTGTGGTATCCAGTCCAAGGCAACAACACAATTCGCAACGCACCGGATGTGATAGTAGTATTCGATCGACCAAAAGGTGACAGAGGTTCCTACCGACAATGGGAGGAAAATAATATCCCGCCGCAAGTTGTATTTGAAATCCTTTCTCCTGGCAATCGAATGGGCGAGATGAATAAAAAACTGAGATTTTACGAACAGTATGGAGCAGAAGAATATTATATCTATGACCCTGACCGAATCGATTTAACCGGATGGATGCGACAGGGCGAAAGGTTAGAATCAATCGACGATATGGAAGGCTGGGTGAGTCCGAAATTGATGATTAAGTTCGAGTTACAACCTGACAATTTAACGATCTACCGTCCCGATGGGGAGAAGTTTTTAGGATTTATCGAACTAGACGAACAACGGCGAATAGCCCAGGAAAAATGCCTAATTGCCGAAGCAAAAGCTAGTCGATTAGTTGCTAAGTTGCGAGAATTAGGTGTCGATCTAGACACGATCAATCAACTATAAAACGATGATTTATTTCTTATCACCCAAAACTGCCAAATAATCTAAAAATTGAAATAAGAGGCTGAGTCGGCGGTTAGGTTTAGATAGATGGTAATCTAAGAATGTTTTAACCCGACTCAAGCTTTTCATGCAAAACATCCTCGTCACTGGCGGTGCCGGCTTCATTGGTGGCAACTACGTCCATCTGCAACGCTCCAACGCTCAACGCACTGTCATTAACCTCGATAAACTCACCTATGCTGGCAACCTGGCCACCTTAGAAAAGTGCATCAATGAACCCCGGCATATTTTTGTCGAAGGTGATATCGGTGACAGCAAACTAGTCAGCGAACTGCTGCAAAAATACCAGCCCCAGGCCATTTTAAACTTCGCTGCCGAAACCCACGTAGACAGATCGATCGACAGCCCCGCCAGCTTCATAGAAACCAATATTCAAGGCACCTTCAACCTCTTAGAAGCCACTCGCAGCTACTGGAAAGAACTAGACGTACCAGCCAAAGCCGCCTTCCGCTTTTTGCATGTTTCCACCGACGAAGTATTTGGCTCTCTTAGTGCCACCGACCCAGCCTTTACCGAGACCACGCCATATTCTCCTAACAGCCCTTATTCTGCCTCCAAAGCAGCCTCAGATCACCTAGTCCGCGCCTATTTTCACACCTACGACCTGCCCACCCTTATTACCAACTGCTCCAACAACTACGGCCCTTACCAGTTCCCCGAAAAACTCATTCCCCTGACTATTTTGAATGCCCTTAACGGCAAACCCCTACCAATTTACGGCGATGGCCAAAACGTGAGGGACTGGCTATTTGTGGCCGATCACTGCCGCGCGATCGACTGCGTGCTAGAGCGAGGCCGACCAGGTGAAACCTACAACGTGGGTGGCAATGCCGAGCGCAACAACCTCTGGCTAGTCAAACAGCTTTGCAGCATCTTGGATGAACTATTGCCCACCTCGCCCAACTGCCCCCACGAAAAATTAATTACTTTTGTCCAAGACCGACCCGGGCATGATCGCCGATATGCGATCGACTGCACCAAACTCAGCACCGAACTAGGCTGGCAACCCCAAGAAAACATCAGCTCTGGCCTGCGTCAAACCGTCCAATGGTATTTGGACAACAGTAAATGGTGCGACACCGTCACCGCCGATACATACCAACAGCAGCGTTTAGGAGTAGCAGTATGAAGGGCATTATCCTAGCGGGTGGCTCAGGTACTAGGTTATACCCAGTCACCAAGGCTATTTCTAAGCAGCTTATGCCGGTCTATGATAAGCCGATGATTTATTATCCGCTTTCGACTCTGATGCTGGCAGGAATTCGGGAAGTGCTAATTATCACCACTCCCCACGATCGACCGTTATTTGAACAGCTCTTAGGTGATGGCAACCAGATTGGAATAGATATTAAATATGCCGAACAACCTAGCCCGGATGGACTTGCCCAAGCTTTTATCATCGGCAAAGAATTTATTGGTTCTGATGCGGTGGCACTAATCTTAGGCGACAACATTTTTTATGGCGATTACCTCAGCACTCGGGTGCAGCGCGCCGCAGTCAGCCAAAGGGGGGCCACGGTATTTGGC
>JAYUSV010000428.1:0-3905 GCA_043755495.1 Synechococcales cyanobacterium | reverse complement strand
CCCACAAGATACAGAGGTGAGACCAACAGAGACTGCCAGGAAAATGATCAGTAACTTGCGCAACATAAAGGGAGAGTTCATTTTTGGTAATTCCTTGTTATCTTAACTTGGGTGCTTGAGAACCAGCAGAGTATGCTTACAACACTTTAATTTAATCATGTTCATCGGCACTAATACCAGTACTGTTTGCCGTATCTCGAAAGATATGGGAGTGGCTGGGATGATATAGACGAGATCGAGCAATATCTTTGGCCTGGGCTAGAGCAGGACTAATTAAATACATGGTGCTGCGCTGCAATCCTTGCTCGGTACTGGTCTTAGCTAGTTGATCTAGGGGGACGATCGAGATTTTGGCATCTGGCCAGCTCACTCGGTAACAAATGGCCACGGGGGTATCTGGTGGGTAATGGAGTAAGAGCTGACGTTGTGCTTCTACGATTTGACCGGCTGCTAAGTATAGACAGAGGCTCGATCGATGGGCTGCCAAGCTTGCTAATGTCTCAGTGGCGGGCATGGCTGAAGCTCGTCCTTGAATGCGAGTCAAAATGATGGTTTGGACTAACTCAGGGACAGTGAGTTCTACTTGTAGCTCAGCGGCAGCGGCTTGGAAGACGCTAATGCCGGGGATGAGTTGGCAAGGAATCTGGGCGGCTCGTAACTCTTGCAGTTGTTCGTTGATGGCGCTGTATAGGGTTAAATCTCCCGAGTGTAATCTGGCTACTGATTTATGGGCTTGGACTCGGGAGATTGTCAAGGGCAATATTTCTTCCAAAGTTAAGCCACTGGTGGCGATGATTTCCGCAGTGGGTTTGGCTAAGCTCAGAATTTCGGTAGGAATCAGCGAATCGGCATAGATGATTACATCTGCGGTTTGAATGATGCGCTGACCTTTGACTGTGAGTAGCTCGGGGTCGCCAGGACCGACCCCAATGAAGTAAACCGGTGAATATGTGGGTTGGGAGGGCATAGGTTAGCTGTCGATCGACACTTTAGACTTTGATCTATATATCCAAGCTAACCCCAGGGAACCGGCAACCACACCAATAAGACTGATCACCTGAGCCATTTTGAGTCCCCCAAACATTAAGCTATCGGTGCGTAAACCTTCGATCCATACTCGTCCTAGGCTATAAATGATCAGGTAAATCATAAACAAGCTGCCGCTACGCAAGGGTTGTCGAGATTTGAGGCTACGAAAAAACAAAAAGATCAAAATTCCGAATACCCCTAAATTCCACAGCGATTCATACAAAAAGGTGGGATGGAAGTAATCTTGATCTCGCAATTCATCGGGGCGGCGACTATGAGGAATATATAGCTTCCAGGGTAAATCGGTAGGTGCGCCGAAGGCTTCGGAGTTAAAGAAGTTGCCCCAACGTCCGATCGCCTGCCCGAGAGCTACGGAGGGGGCTACCACGTCGGATAAATCCCAAAAATTGAGCTGCTTAAGTTTGGCGAAGATGATGGTAGCCAGTAGACCTCCCAAAATTGCGCCATGAATAGCAATGCCACCCTGCCATATTGAGGCTAATTCATTTAGGTGGGTGCTGTAATAGTCCCATTTGAATAGCACATAGTACAGCCTGGCTCCGGGAATAGCTGCTAGTACTAGCCAGATTGCTAAGTCACCGATCGAGTTGCCATCGATGTTGCGCTTTTTAGCTAAATAAATCGATAAAATCACACCGATCAGGACTGCGGAGGCAATCAGTAGCCCATACCAGCGTAGGCTGAAACTGCCAATCTGAAAGATTGTGGGGCCAGGGGAGGCAAAAAGCAGGTGGGTATACAACATCCTAAATTGGCTGAGGGACTTAGATCATCATAGTCTGCCAGATCCTTCTTGACGAATCTAAAGGGGGTATTTTTCGCACTTCTTATAGTGGGGGTAAGGAATCTGGGTCTATCCCCAAATCAATCAGTCGCTGGCGCAAAGCATTGTTTTTCTGCTTTGTTGCCTGCTGTGAAGCCATCGCCAGCTCAGCCCTCTCTTCTGCTGCTTTTGCTCGTAAGGCTTCTTTGTTAGCCCCGACAAGCTGCTAGAAATTCAAAAATGAGAGCATCTCACATCTTTCGTTCAGATTCGGTTTTTCAAACTCTTACAGGAAGCAGTTTTAGATTGCTTTAATGACAAATACCTTGAGACGCTGTGACAAATAGCGTGAGACTCGACAGCCCGCTGGCCGACAAACTTGCCTTTGACAGAGTACTCTAAAGAGTTTCAAGCTCAAGTGATCATGAAGGTGGAAGCTTTCGAGCACTACTAAATAGTAACTCGCAAAGCGATCGGCATTCGCCACCCAGTTCCAAAAGCCCGATCAGTAATCTTTAATCCGGGCGGTGCCTGTCGGCGTTTAAACTCAGCTCTTTTTACTAACTGAGCAATATTAACTATAGTCTTATGAGCAAACCCCTGTTGCATCAATTGCTCCACAGATCTATGTTCACAAACCATACCCTCTAAAATAGCATCCAACTCATCATATGGCGGCAGTGAATCTTGATCGACCTGACCCGGACGCAGCTCGGCACTGGGAGGCTTCTCGATAATTTGAGTCGGAATAGTTAATTGCTCTCGATTCAACCAGCGACACAAAGAAAAAACTCGGGTTTTGGGCACATCAGCGATCACTGCCAACCCACCATTCATATCGCCATACAAAGTACAATAGCCTACTGCCATCTCTGATTTATTACCGGTAGAAAGCAACAAATGACCAAACTTATTGGCAATCCCCATCAGCAGCGTGCCCCGAATCCGGGATTGAATATTTTCTTCGGCAATGCCAAAATCGGTTCCAGCAAACAGGGGAGTCAAAGTTTGATCGAATTCTCCCATCAAGCCCTTGATCGGCAGAGTCATCGTTTCCATTCCTAACAACTTAGCTACCGCTATAGCATCTGTAATTGAATGATCTGAACTATAGGGCGAAGGCATCAACACACCCAATACCCGCTTTGGCCCTAAAGCTGCCACGGCGATCGCCGCCACTAAAGCCGAATCAATCCCACCACTTAGCCCCAATAAAGCCTTCTGGAAACCACATTTTGCTGCATAGTCTCGCACTCCCAAGACCAAAGCTGCCCAAATTTCAGCATCGCTATTTTCACTCACGGGCTGAATAGTTGATGGCTGCAAATCTTCAGTGAATTCAATCACGATCAAATCTGGCTGAAAAGACTTACCACGACAAACTAAATTTCCTTGCCGATCGAAGGCAATAGAACCGCCATCAAAAATCAGGTCATCATTGGCTCCCACTTGATTCACATAGACGATCGGATATTCATAGCTTCGAGCCAAATGCTGTAGCATCGCCTCTCGCACCTGTTGCTTACCGACGGTATAAGGCGAAGCCGAAAGATTCACAATTAAATCTACATCATGGTCGGCTAACTGTTCGATCGGGTTAGCCAAATATTGTCGTTTGCCCCAAAATTCTGCATCGTTCCATAAGTCTTCACAAATCGTCACTCCTATTTTGTGACTATTGATCTGAAAATAGTTATGACCGAATCCTGGCTGAAAGTAGCGATTTTCATCAAAAACGTCGTAGGTAGGTAATAGCTGTTTATGAAATAACTGTTCCACCTTTCCACCGCGTAACAAGGCAATGCTGTTATGTAAGGGCTTACCATCTTGACCCGCTGGGGTTGGTAAACCAACTAGTACCGCTAACCCTGGTGGTAATTCGGTGGCTAACAGATGGAGTCGATCGAGCGCTGCCCCAGCAAACCCCGGATCTAGCAATAAATCCCGAGGAGGATAGCCACAAAGCGACAACTCAGGAGTTAACAGTAATTGAATGCCATCCAGCCTCTGAGCTGCCGCCAAAATTTGGGCAGCATTTCCCTGCAAGTCACCGATAGTTGGGTTGAGTTGAGCCAGAGCGATTTTCATATTT